>JBCCJB010000157.1:0-8701 GCA_039028015.1 Planctomycetota bacterium | reverse complement strand
CGACGTTTGCCAGTCATTGCGGGAAAAACTGGAGGCCTGGATGGAAGCATGCGACGACGAAGGTCAAGCGACCGAATTGGCCGCACTGGAACGTCAGGGGAATCGCGGTCGCAAAGATCGTCGAGCCAAAGGCAAACGAGCTCAAAACAAACGGAAGGCCGCAAACCCAGCGGTCCAAGCCGGCTGATCTGCAAGCGGCAGCACGACGGGGCCGAATGGTACTGGGCCTATTCGTACTGGGCCTATTCGTCACCCTCGAGGTGTCCTGATTCGAGATCGGCTTCGGTAATGATCCGGAAGCCTTTCTCGTGCAGGGTCTTCATCGCCATCTCAATGCTCTCGACCATGATGGCCACGGCGGGTTTGCCGTGAGGCCGAACAATGAGCGGATAGGCCTGAACAATATTGAGTTCCGCCTGCAACAACGCCGTGCAAACTCGCAGGAACGGTTGAGGACCCTCGGGCAACTCAACGCCAACCAAATCGGTTTCGAGGATCGCCAGCCCGGCTCGCTCTAAAATTTCACGTCCCCGATCGGGATCGGAAATCAAAAATCGAACAAAAGCACACTCGGCGGCATCATTAATGGAGAGCGCCACAATGCGAATGTCGGTGCCCTCAAACCGACGCACCACTTCGAGCAATTGCCCAACGCGGTTTTCGAGAAAAACGGTGAATTGTCGGATCGCAGGAAATTCGCGACCCCGCATGGTTTCAAAAGGGGCATCAATGCCGGAACCAAAACTCATGCTGTGGCCATCCGCGAGGAGCAAAACGGCGGAGTTTATCGTCGAATAGGTTTGCAAGCAAACGTGCTTCGAAGTGACTGATAACACACGACGGCGAGCTCACGACGTCAGCGATCAAAAACGTCACTCAAAATCACGACGGACGGCGAAGAAATCAGAAATGGTCTAGATGATTTTGAAGTTTGACGTAAGTCGGTCACTCATGGCCGACTCGGGATTTAGCATCGACGGGGAAGAGTCCCCGTCCTACGCGATTTAATAAACTGGGTCAGATCGATCGTCGGGCCGATTCGATCAGCAACACAGCCGTGTCCGCATTGAGATTGGGATCATCGTTCGCATCAATCAATGACTGCCGTGACGTGTCCCAGTAGACCGACTGCGAGATCAAGACTTGCATCGATTCCAACAACTCATGCACGTCCAAAATGGTCGGAAAACGTCGATTGGGCGTTTCGTACCATTGGTAATCGAATTCGCCGGGGGCTCGGGGACAACGTCCTTCGCGGATGAAGGTCTCACGCAACGTTCGAAACGCAAAGTTGGGAAAACTGACGATGCATCGCCGGCCAACTCGCAGCATTTCATCGAGCAGCGACTTGACATTTTCGACCGCCTGCAAGGTCGCATTGAGCACGACATAGTCAAACTGGTTGTCAATGAACGCGGGCAAGCCTCGATTGAGGTCGTAATCAATCACGTCTAACCCACGCATAGCGGTCTTCAAGATGTTTTCCTGAGCGACCTCGACTCCCATCAAATGTCCGTTCGCGGATGCCGGATCCAGATGGTTGCGATCGCGAAGCGCCGCCAACAGTTCGCCTGCACCGCAACCCAAATCCAACACACTGGCATGCATCGGGATCATCTGCAGGATGGATTCTTCCGCGGGCGTCAGATCACCATGTGACGCCACAAGCCCTGTGACCGACCCTTGCGTTTCGAGCCTAGCCTTCGAGCCGCTGCAGTCAGTTGCCGTTGGGGTGGGTGGCGGTTGCAAACGCTCACGCACCAGCGGACCATAAGTCGCAATATCACGAGCAATCAAAAACGCGTCATGACCGGCGTCGGTGGTGATCTCCGCGTAAGTCACCCGTTTATCAAGCGCCATTAGCGCATTGACAATTTCCCGCGCTTGAGATGGCGGAAAGAGCCAATCGCTGCTGAAACTGACCAGCAGAAAATCACAGGTCGCTTCATCAAACGTCTCCATCAACGTCAAACGCGTTGAACCGAGATCGAACAAGTCCATCGCCAGCGACAGCGTGACGTAGCTGTTGGCATCAAATCGAGTGACAAACTTCTGGCCTTGATGGGCGAGATACGAACCGATGCTAAAACGCTGTTCAAATTGCGATTGGATCTGGCGGGGATCATGACGATCCGGGTCGAACTTGGCTTCCATCGCTTCGACGGACAAGTAGGTGATGTGACCCAACATTCGCGCGATCGCCAGTCCGGTATCGGGCCGCCGCGGTTGATCGTAGTACTGCCCACCCGCAAAGTTTGGATCGGTTTGAATCGCGTTGCGGGCGATCACGTCAAAGCCCAATGACTGGCTGGTCAGACGCGGACTCGTCGCAATGGCAACACAGGACCGCACCGATTCGGGATAGCGACTGACCCACTGCAAAATCTGATGCCCACCCAAAGAGCCACCAACGACCGCGTGCCAGCGATCGATGCCCAAGTGCGACGCGAGCGCCCGCTGGACCTCGACCATATCGCCGATGGTGATGCGTGGAAAATCGGAACCGTAACGGCGAGGCGTTCCAGAGGCTTCGCTCGTCGGATCAACATCTCCTGGTCCCGTGCTCCCGCGACATCCACCCAAAACGTTGGGGCAGACAACAAAAAATTGATCGGTGTCGATCGCTCGGCCGGGACCAATCAAATCATCCCACCAGCCGGGGTCATCATCCTCATCGTGCCGGGCCGCATGGGAATCGCCCGAGATCGCGTGACAAACCAACACGGCGTTGGACGCATCGGTATTCAGGGTGCCCCATGTTTCATAACAACACTTCACCCGGGGCAGCTGACCACCCAGTTCCAGATCTAGAGGATCGGGCAACGTCCACGCCTGAGCATACTTCAGCGGTGAATCACTGCGAAGGTCATCGGTGCTTTCCGCAAGATCAATCGGACTCGGGTGCATCGGGATGTTCATTGAGGGGGAAATTCACCTTTGCTCAGTGCCATGCACTCCCTAGCCACGCTGTTGCGGGCTGACCCTTTCACGACGATGGAGACGGATGATTTGATCAGCCGTTTGGGCGTTAGCCCAGGTTTCGACACCACGAAACTGGGGCTAGCGCCCAAACGGCTAATATCAAACTCTATTTCGGACTAAGTCCACCGTCTTCGGCGTCGCGGGAGGGTGAAGTGCTGTTCGTTCGAACGTTCGCTCGAATCAGAACCTTAGCCTTGCCCACCATCGGGCAACAACCATGCTTGATCTCCTCGAGTCAACAACGCGTCGACCAAAAAAGCGTCGACTAGCGGATCATGGCTGATCGCCGAGCCTGACATCGGCATCGTGATCGAGGCTGCTGACATGACCACGGACGATGTGTCGACCGTTGCGGCCACCTTGCCAGAATTACCTCGGCCGGGATCGATAGCGGCTTGTCCGGACTCCGATGCGATTTCAAACGCATGCAGATCGTCGTCCTCGCTAACAAACGGTGCGGACACCTCACCCGCAAATGCGAGATCACCAAGCGGTTCGGCTAACAATCGCGCGTCAGCGACATTGATGGCGTTGATCACTCGCAACGCATCGATGGCCGTCACCCGCCCATCGCGATCGACATCGTAAAAAGAAAACACATCGGGAAAATTATCAGCCAGCGATGCGACATCGACCAGTTCCTGGTTGTTTTCGGCGCTGGAAAATCGTCGTGCATTAAGTTCATTAATCACACGCAACGCGTCCAGGGCCGTCACGCCACCGCCACCGGTGACATCATTGACGTCTAGTGGATTGGTCCAATCCGAACCAGCGAAAACCAGCACGGGGTCATCGTCATCATCGGTTGAGCGCGATACGACCGTCAGTTCCGAATCCAGGAAACCGACGTCAATGATGACAAAACCGCCGTGTGGCTGAAGGACAGACAGCGGCGGGACGATCACGCTGTCTTGAGGATCCACCCGCACGGTCAGGATTTGATTCGGTCCGGTCAGAGACACAATATTGTCTCGAGAGATCTCCAGTGTGTTGTCACCGGTGCCACGCAGATCGATCGTCTCGAGCCCAGTGATCGCGCCCTCGGGCAGCGATGTCACATCGAGGACCTGTCCCGCACCGGCCAATCGCACGACATCGCCACCCCCACCAGCATCAAATCGCAGTGGAATGGAACCACTAACCAGATCGCCGATGTCTTCAATGATCACGGTGTCGACGCCATCACCGCCAATGGCCTCAATGACATCGATCGGCGGCGAAATCAGATTTGTCACCAAACCGTTGACCTCAATTTCGATCTGATTGCCTGCCTCGTTCAAGCGAACGACTTGGGTGAAATCAACCACCGAAGATGCGTTCCACTCGAATGCACCAATGTCAATGCGCGGTGTCAAATCACCATCGCCGTCAAAGACCCGATCAAACCCTGATCCGCGTTGATCGAACTCGGGGATGCCATCAAAGCCCGCCAAAGCATCCGGTGGTCCCCCGTCAATGGCCGGGCTGCCCGGCAAAAGTGCATGTGTCAGAGTCGGGCCGCCATTGTCGGCCAGCGACGGATCGACGATTGGCAAACTGATATTGGTCACGTCACCTGTTTGAGTCAGCACACTAAAGCCGCTGCCCTCGGACGCGTTGTGACCCAACGAAACAAGCTGACCGTTTTCAGATGATGACACATCGCGTTCACCGCCGCTGTTCCCCTCAAAGACACTGCTGCCAAGGCTCGTCGTTGCGCTTGATGCTCCCGATTGAGTTGTCACATGGACCGCACCGGCGTCGGCTTGCGTGCTGCCGACAATGGTCGACTGAAACACTGTTGAGGTCGCTTCGGCATCAGTTCCACTAGCGATCGTCAGCACCGCTCCGGAAAGACTGCTTGCGACATTGCCGCTCAGCGTCGACTGCGTGACCGACAAGGTGCCGTTGAAATTGGCGATGCCGCCGCCATTGAGCGCGTTGTTGTTGGCAATCGTTGAATTAAGGATGCGTGCGACCGCGTCAGCACCATTCTGAATCCCGCCGCCAAGATTATCGGTCTCGTTACCGCGAATCGAGCTGGCGATCACATCCAGCGTGCCGAAGTTCAAAATCCCGCCGGCCTGGGGCGAGCTGTTGCCGCTGACAGAAGATTCCTCGATCACCAAGGAACCCTGAGTCGTTACGGTGATGCCACCGCCTTGACCGGCCGCGCTCGCCACGTTGTCAAGTACCGTGACCCGACGAAGCGTCACCAAACTGTCCGAGACTCCGGAGACAAACAATCCGCCGCCACTGGAACCCGTGATGCGACCGCCTCGGATGGTCAAATCTTCAAAGGTCACCTCATGCTGTCCCAGCGTTTGAAAAACCCGGTCCTGGATACCCGTGTCGCCGCCGGCATCGATCGTCGTATTGCCTTGACCGACGCCACGAATGGTGACCGGTGTGTTGATATCCAGATCACCCGTGCTGTTCCCGTTCTCATCAGCACCGTCCCGCGTCAGCGTATAAGTCCCAGCCGGAATGTTGATCACATCCACTTCGCTGCTGCCGTTGACGTTGGCCGCCGTGATGGCTTCTCGGAGGGACAACTGGCCATCGGAGTCGTCAACCACATCATCCGTGGTCGTCACATCGAACACCGCCAACAACCGGCGTTTTTCCAGTGTTTCCATTTGCAGCCGACGAGATGCCGACGCAGTGACTTTGCAATGGAGACGACGGCGACGATTCATGGCTGCGAAGCTCGCGGACGGTTCAAACGGAGAGCACGCAGTTTAGCCCGATCGCATTCGAATTGTTAATGAATGTCTGGCGTCGTAACGAGGCTCCGTCGCAATGACGAGCGGACATTGAGCGTGCGGGACGTCGGTGGTCTCGGTCCCGCCCGACCTTTGGCGGAGTCTCCAGCATCCGAATCGGTGAGGACCGATCGAACCAAGCTCAAGCCGTCGCCGCGGCAAGGGCTTGCTTGAAGTCATCGATGATGTCGTCGATGTCTTCGATTCCGGTGCTGACCCGAATGTATTCTGGGGACACGCCGCTGCGACGCTGTTCGTCCTCGGCGAGTTGTTGGTGTGTCGTGCTGGCGGGGTGAATCACCAGGGTCTTAGCGTCGCCGATGTTGGCCAAGTGTGACGCTAACTTGCACGAGTTGATGAATTTCTTGCCCGCTTCCATACCACCCTTAATACCAAAGCCCATGATCGCGCCCTGTCCATCGGGCAGGTAGTGTTTGGCACGCGCGTGATCCTTATGCGATGCCAAACCGGGGTAGTTCACCCATTCCACCGCGTCATGACCTTCCAAGAAGGTCGCCAACTTCATCGCATTGTCACAGTGCCTGGGCATCCGCAGATGCAACGTTTCGATGCCTTGCAAAAACAAGAAAGCCGCAAAGGGACTCATTGCCGCGCCAGTGTCACGCAACCAGTGTGTGCGGATGTGAATGTTGTAGGCGACGTTGCCGATGCCACGCAGATGTTCTTCAAACACCGCACCGTGGTAGGACGGGCTGGGGCCGCAGAACTCGGGCCACTTCTCGGGTTGATCCGCCCATTTGAAGTTGCCACTGTCAACGATCGCGCCACCAATGTGAACGCCATGACCGCCTAAGAATTTTGTGGTGCTGTAGATGACAATATCCACGCCATGTTCGATGGGCCGCATCAACAGCGGCGTCATCACGGTGTTGTCGCACATCACCGGAATGGCTCCGTGTGGTGCCGAATGCGCGGCATCGGTGATCGCCTTGAAATCAGGCACGTCATTCTTTGGATTACCGATGCTTTCCATGTAGACCAAACGCGTGTTCTCATCGACTAAACCGTGAATGTCCTCCGGCTTATCAGGATCAAAGAACCGCACCTCGATGCCCATTTGTTTGAGCGTCTGCGTGAACAGCGTCCATGTGCCGCCATACAGCGATGTGCTGCTAACGATGTTGTGGCCAGAATGTGCCAGTGTCAGCACGGCGGCGGTGATCGCAGCTTGGCCGGATGCAAAACACAATCCCGTGACGCCGCCATCCATCGCTGCCAGACGTTTCTCCAAAACGTCGACGGTGGGGTTCATCAGTCGTGAATAGATGTTGCCAAACTCGGCCAACCCAAACAGCGCCGCGGCGTGGTCGGTGTCGTTGAATTGATAGCTTGTGGTGGCATAGATCGGCACCGCGCGGCTGTTGGTCGTCGGATCGGCGACTTGACCGGCGTGCAACGCCTTAGTGCCCATGCGGTGGTTGAGGGTCGGGTCGGCGGTATCGGACATGCGGACGAGTTCCTGCGATTGAATCAAATTGATGGGGATCGGCACTTAAATCAGTGGCATCGGAGCAAGCTCAGTCTTTACTGCGATGATCAGCATCACCGCGTTCGATCAAAACGCGGTGACCGGGTACGCTCGACTGCCCTCGCCCGACCGTCAGACATTACCAAACCGTGCTCCGAGTGTCGTCTCCCCACCCGCCATCGTCCGACGCTGATCAGCTGAACGCGCCGGAGCAACGCCAGAGCATTCGAAATCGTCGCTGGCTCGGAATATTGGTCGTTGCCGTGGGCATCGCTGCGGCAGGCCTGTTCATGCCGATGCCGCACGGCCACCGCGCTTTTGGTGCCATTGGAGACTTATTTCATGGGCCGCTGTTTGCCTGCCTGACATTCATTTTGTTGGTCACGGCGGAACGATTGAGGCCGATCACGGGGTGGCCCACGCGGTTCTTCGTTCGCACGTCGATGCTGGCTCTGCTGATGTTCGGTTTGGGTTGGAGCGTCGAATGGTTCCAGAGTGCGTTGGGCCGAACGATGGCCATGCATGATGGCATTGCCAATGGCTTTGGAATCCTGGCCGCGGTGGGCGTCTTTTGCATTTATCGCGGCCGCGAACTCAAGTCGGCCCCGACTGCATCGTCGCAGCCGCGTCGCTTGGCGATTAGGAAGTCAACCGAGTACGCATTGATCAGTTGTAGCGTGATGTGCTTGTTGAGTTCATGGATCACTCCCGCGGGCAAGCTCATTGATGTCGCCAATGTTTATTGGCAGTTCCCAACGCTAAGTTCATTCGAATCCAAATACGAGATTGACCGTTGGTATCTTCGTGATTTGATTGACGCACGTACCGATCGCGATCCCACTCATGGCGAACACGGCCTCGAACTGACGGTTGCACCGTCACGCAAGCCGAGTGACCCCGCGTTGTGTGGTGCAACACTGTTCGAACTCAACTCGGACTGGTCTTCCATGTCGGCGTTGTTGATCGATGTGCGAATGGCAGAACAAACCGCTCCACACCAATGCGAGTTTGCCGTCCAAGTGGTTTGCGAGACGAGTCCGGTTGGCGACACAGATCAAGGTCGACCGCTGATTCAGACGGCCACGGTGAACGTTCGCGGATTACCTGGGCAGTGGAGCACCATCCGGATCACCCGAGATGACATTTTGGCTCAAGTGCCATCATTTGATTTCACCTCCGTTCGTTATCTCGATCTGTTTATGAAGCATCCGCAACCCAATCAAGTGTGGTGGCTCGATCATGTGCGTTTGGATGGTGATTTCGGGACATTACGTTGATGCCCCGCGAACTTTTACGTTGGTCGATCACTCATGGCCGACTCTGTTCGTCGACTCGACCGGGAAGAGTCCCAGTCGTACGTGATGCAGTGGCATGCTTTCGACAAGGATTGGCAAAACAAATCCCTCACGCGTTTCGAGGTCGTGCCGTTTTGAAGTCGTCGCAGTAACGACGTTTACTGCAACCACCCCTCCCGAGCGCAGCTCAT
>JBCCJB010000156.1:0-8762 GCA_039028015.1 Planctomycetota bacterium | reverse complement strand
GCTGTCTTGCCCGGCGACGGCATCGGACCTGAATGTGCCGATGCCACCTGCCGCGTACTGGAGCATCTGCAGTCACTCATCCCCGATCTTCAACTGAGCCTCACCTCGCATCATGCCGGTGCGACGCTCTATCGCGAGGTCGGCGAGACGTTGCCGGATCAAGTTTTAAATGACTGTCTGGATGCGGATGCCGTCTTGCTGTCTGCAATTGGGTTGCCCGACGTGCGTTATCCCGATGGCACCGAAGTCCAGCCAACCATGATGGTCGGTTTGCGACGTGCCTTGGCAGTTCATTCCGCCGTCCGGCCCGTCAAGTTGTATCCCGGGGCACCATGTGCCTTGGCGGACACGGGACCTGGCATCGACTTCGTTGTCATCCGAGAAAATCTTGAAGGCTTGTTTGCCTCCTTTGGCGGTGGAGCCATCGTCGGTGATCAAGTTGCAACCGATACCTTGGTGGTCACTCGTCAGGGAACCACGCAAGTCGCCGACTACGCGTTCCGATTGGCACGACGCCGCAAAGGTCGACCGGTTGACGGCGTCAAAAAGGTTACCTGCGTCGACAAGGCAAACGTGTTTCGAAGCATGGCGTTTTTCCGTGACGTGTTCATGGACGTGGCGGCGAAGTACGACGACATCGAGCATGAAGCGGTGTACGTCGATGCAATGAGTCTCTACATGGTTCAGAACCCGTGGGACTTTGACGTGCTGGTCATGGAAAACCAATTCGGCGACATCTTGTCGGATCTCGGTGCGGGATTGGTTGGTGGCCTTGGACTGGGACCATCCGCGGAAATCGGCGAGCAACACGCGTTGTTCCAACCGTCGCATGGCACGGCGCCGCAGCTGGCGGGAAAGAACGTTGCCAATCCCATGGCCACGATTTTGTCCGCGGCGATGATGCTCGATTGGCTTGGCGATCGTCACGATGATCCGGTTTGCCTACGCAGCGCGGTCGCCATCGAAGACGCGGTCGCCTCGGTCTTGCGGGACGGCCAAACGCGAACACCCGATCTGGGCGGCGATGCAAGTACGACTGATATCGCCGACGCGGTCTCAGAGCAGCTCACCAGCAATGCTGGATTGATCGGATCAGTCGCCAACGAATCGAATTAGGATTGCGGCACGTCAGCATGACTGCCGCACGTATAAGTCTTGAAGTTCCCTCCCCAAATCTCCATCACCCCGACTGACAAGGCGTTTTCGATGATTGCATTCCCTCAACCTGCGGCTCTGATGTGGCTGGTCGCGTTATTGCAAATCAGCATCGCATCAACGATTGGCAACTCCAATGCCGAAGCACGCGAACAAACATCGTCACCCCTGGTCTTCGCGGAAAAGAATGGTTTGGTAGCTGTCGAAGCGGAACACTTTTCAAAACAAACCAATCGCGACCCGCGTGCTTTCTACGTCACCGACGTATCGAAGCAGCCCAACATCCAACCCGACGGCGATCCACCGCATCTCGATGATGCCAGCGGTGGTGCGTATCTGGAAATTCTTCCTGACACGCGTCGTACACATGACGACAAATTGATCGTTGGCGAAAACTTTTCACCCCAGCCTGGGCAGCAGGCCGTGGTCTCGTATCAAGTTCATTTTGAAACGCCCGGCAGGTACTACGTTTGGGTTCGCGCGTTCAGCACCGGATCGGAAGACAACGGGTTGCACGTGGGCCTTAATGGCGATTGGCCTGCCAGCGGTCAGCGACTTCAGTGGTGTCAGGGCAAACGAACGTGGCGTTGGGACAGCAAACAACGAACGAAGCAGCAACACTGTGGTGAACCCCACAAAATTTTCTTGGACATTCCCGAACCCGGCGTTCACACGATTTCATTTTCGATGCGCGAGGATGGCTTTGAATTTGATAAGTGGTTGATGACCACCAATCGCGAATTCGAACGACCCAGCGATGCGGGACCTTCATCGGTGGCCTATTCGGGAGTGATCCCCGCTGCCATGACGACCGCCTCAACTGCAGCCGTAGCGACCGGGTTCAACGCCGCCGAGACGGAAACTCCAAAGGGCAACGATGGCGATGGCTCTGTTTCGATCGACGGTGAACTCAAAACCTGGCACAAAATCACACTTGATTTGGATGGGCCTTTTGCCAACGAGTTAGATACCTCGCCCAATCCATTCGTCGATTGCCGCATGACGGTGACGTTCAAGCACGCTGATGGCGATGTGATCACGGTACCGGGTTATTTCGCCGCCGATGGCAACGCGGCAAACACCTCGGCAGACAAGGGAACCACATGGCGAGCTCACTTGGCACCCAGCAAGCCAGGCCAATGGCAGTACACGATCTCATTTGTGCAAGCCGCCGGAGCGGCCTTGGATGAATCCGTTGATGCGGTTGCTGTAAAGCCCTACGACGGTCAAAGCGGTTCGTTTGACGTCACCGAAACGGATAAGACTGGACGCGATCTGCGTGGCCACGGGCGACTCGAATACGTCGGTTCGCACTACCTGCGTTTCGCTGGATCGGGTGACTACTTCATGAAGGCGGGCGCCGACGCGCCGGAGACATTGCTGGCGTTCGCGGATTTTGACAACACGATCGCGCGTAACCCGAAGAAGGCACCACTGAAAACTTGGTCGCCTCATTTGGGTGACTGGCAGGCTGGCGACCCAACCTGGAAGAACGGTTTGGGCAAAGGATTGATCGGTGCGATCAATTATCTTTCGGGAAAGGGCTGCAACGCATTTTCATTTTTGACTTACAACGCCGGGGGCGATGGTGACAACGTTTGGCCCTTTGTGAAACGCAACGACAAATTGCATTATGACTGCAGCAAGCTCGGTCAGTGGGGAATTGTGTTTGATCACGGCACTAAGCTTGGGATGTACTTGCACTTCAAAATGCAAGAAACCGAAAACGACGACAACACGAGATCCAATCGAAAAGAAGTCCCGGAGAGTTTGGATGGTGGTGATCTGGGCGTGGAGCGGCAGCTGTACTGCCGCGAACTGATCGCTCGTTTTGGACACAACCTCGCGCTCAATTGGAATCTGGGCGAAGAGAACACTCAGACCACGCAACAACTGATCGCAATGAGCGATTACATCGCGGATCTTGATCCCTATGACCATCCGATTGTGCTACACACATTTCCGTCGCAACGCGACAAGGTTTACGGCCCACTGCTTGGCGACCGATCGCAGCTGACGGGTTTGTCACTTCAGAATGATCGCTTGGCCACAACGCACGCGATCACCGTCAAATGGGTGGAGGCATCCGCGAAGGCTGGCAAGCCGTGGGTGGTGGCCTTTGACGAATCCGGCTCAGCCTCGCACGCTTCGGCACCCGACCTTGGCTACAACGGATTTGATGGTCGCGATCGCTCGGGAAAGATGGCCCACACCCAACACGAGGTGCGCAAGCAAACGCTTTGGGCGACACTCATGGGCGGTGGCGTCGGCTGTGAATACTACTTCGGCTACAAATTCGACGAAAATGACATCGTGTGTGAGGATTGGCGAAGTCGCGATCAAAGCTGGGACTACTGCCGCATCGCTTTGGATTTCTTTCGCGACCATGACGTTCCCTTCTGGGAAATGCGGAATCTCGACGAATTGATCGGCAATCCCAACCACGAGCCCACCAACTTTGTCTTTGCAAAACCCGATCACGTTTATGTCGTCTACTTAAGCAACGGCGGACAACACGCTTTGGATTTGTCGGACACGAACGGCAGCTACGACGTGCAGTGGTTCAATCCCCGCGTCGGTGGCGACTTGCAGGACGGCGGCACTTCGACCGTCATTGCCGGTCCATCGGTTACCATCGGACCACCACCGTCGGATGTCGATGACGACTGGGTGGTGTTGCTACGTCGACGTGCGAATTGAGTCACCGTTGCGTTGCGGCTAATCTGTGGGGGCGGGAAAGTCCTTGAGGCACTCCCGAATCCCCACCTCATTTCCCGCCGTCGAATTATGCCACGAAGCGCCGCCGGTTGCCGCTATCCGTCCATCGCGCCAGCCACGGCGATGATTTTCGCTGTGCTGCTTGGATTTTTGAATCTTGACGATTCAACCACGCACGCCTCAGACGCGAAAAGCATCGATTTCAACCGAGACGTTCGGCCGATTTTGTCGGACAACTGCTTTTTCTGTCATGGTCCTGACGAGACGACGCGTGAAGCCGGCCTGCGGCTAGACGATCGCGACGAGGCGATCGATTTCGCCGCCATCGTGCCCGGTGAGCCCGATGAGAGTGAGATCGTTGCTCGAATCTACGAGGACGACCCCGACTGGGTGATGCCGCCGCCAAACGCCCACAAGACCCTAACGCCCGAGCAAAAGAACATTTTGACGGAGTGGATTCGGCAGGGTGGTGATTACCAAGAGCACTGGTCGTTCACGTCGATCCGACGTCCCGATCCACTGCCAGCCCCGCCTCCAATTGATTCAATAAGCCATCAGGCCAGTGACGCAAACAAATCACCCATTGATCAGTTCGTTCGGCAACGTTTGGCCGAACACGATGCCTCCTTATCGCCACCGGCCAATCCCGTCCGGCTGCTCAGGCGACTGCATCTCGACTTGGTTGGGTTGCCGCCGACGTGGCAAGACGTCGACGCGTTTGTACTTGCTTATCAGTCCGACCCCGACGAAGCGATTCACAATGTCATCGAGCGGCTTTTGGATAGTCCGCATCATGGCGAGCGAATGGCCTCATTTTGGTTGGACGTGGCTCGCTATGCCGACACGGTTGGCTTTCACGGCGATCAAAATCAGAACGTCTTTCCGTACCGCGACTGGGTCGTTCGCGCGTTCAACGACAACATGCCGTTTGATGAATTTACGATCAAGCAACTTGCCGGTGATTTGCTGCCGCAACCATCGACCGACGATTTGATTGCGACCGGCTTCAATCGCTTGAACATGATGACGCGTGAAGGTGGCGCCCAGCCAAAAGAGTATCTCGCCAAATACTTGGCCGACCGGGTACGAACCGTTGGCATGGCCTGGCTTGGACTAACAACAGGTTGCGCTGAATGTCACGATCACAAATTTGATCCGTTCACGCAAAGAGACTTTTATGCCCTGGGGGCGTACTTTGCGGACCTGGAGCAATGGGGTGTTTATTCGGACTACGGCTACACGCCCAATCCTGATCTCAAACGATTCACGAACGACTATCCGTTTCCACCCGAGTTGGAACTTGTCAGCCAACCGCTGCTGCGAGAGCAGCTCGATTTGCGTCAACGTCTGATCGATGCAGCCGAATCCGCAAAGCCCGATGCGCTCCATGATTTTGCAGAGGACGTTCGCGATTTTACTCAGCACCATCCATCAGGTTGGTCGCCGGTCAAAACGTCCGTTGATGATCAAGTCGTCGGCAAGGTTCCCAAGGGAGCCAAACGATATCGAATCGCCGACACCTCGAATCAATCGCGTTCGCTTCGGCTGTCGATCAACACTCGCCCGAACGAATCACCGCGGAACCTCGTGGTGTCCTTAATCGCAACGCATCAAACCGATGCGGCAGCCAAAGTGGTTGAAAGGACCATTGCGGTGGAACGGGCCGTAGCCAACCGATTTTTGCCGGCCTTTCGAAGCGGCCGAATCGTTCATGACGTTTCGCGGCGATGGGTCACGCCCGCGACTGATGCGTCCGGTCATGCCGTCAAGCAACGCAAGCATCAATATTTGATTGACGACGTTGATTCACCAGGCGTTCCCAACCGGATCGTGCTCGAACTGGTGAAACCGATTGCGCTCAAACAAGACGAAACGCTATGGCTGCAAATTGAGGGAATCGATGATCGCGCGGTGAAATGCGAGGCATCACCGTTCAAATGGCTTCGTCCATTTGACAATCGAACCGTTAAGGCTCTGGCCGAATCCAACCCAATCGATGACGAGCTAAAGCTTGCCTATGTGACAACCCATCGCCGATCGCTCGCCGGTGCATCGGATTTGCTGGCTCAGATCGATAAATACCGTCAGTGCCGGGATGGCAAAACCTTTTCACAAGTCGTCAACGCCGTTGAACCGCTTACCGTTCGGGTGCTGCCAAGAGGCAACTGGCAGGATGATTCCGGTCCGATTGTCAGCCCCGCCACGCCGGAATTCTTGGGTCAGTTCGATCAGCCGTTACCGTCGACGGAGTCCGTCAAAGGCGAACAAGCCGAAACCGAATCGACCGCGAAACCGCGGCAAACGCGTTTGGACCTCGCACGTTGGTTGGTCCATCCTCGCAACCCGCTCACACCACGCGTTGTTGCGAACCGTTTGTGGAAGCAATTCTTTGGCGAGGGTCTGACGATCGCGGCCGACGATTTGGGGGCGCAAGGCGATTTGCCATCGCACCCAGAGATCCTGGACTATTTGGCGACCGAATTGGTCGACTCCGGTTGGGATCTGCGACATGTGATTCGGTTGATCCTCAAATCCGACGTGTATCAACAAGACAGTCGCTTCATACCGTCATTGCAAATCATTGACCCGGAGAACCGATTACTGGCTTTTCATCCGCCCCGGCGTCTGGAGGCCGAAATCATCCGGGATCATGCCTTGTCCGTATCAGGCTTGCTGAACCTGAAAATCGGTGGCCCCGCCGTCAAACCCTATCAGCCAGTTGGCTACTACAGCAATTTGCAATTCCCCAATCGTGTGTACCAATCGACCGACGATGATGACCAATATCGACGCGGCCTTTACATGCATTGGCAACGCACCTTCATGCACCCCATGCTGGCGAACTTTGATGCCCCCAGCCGCGAGGACTGCGTGGCCATCCGAGCCAAAGCCAATACGCCGCAGCAAGCCCTGACCCTGCTCAACGACCCCACGTTTATCGAAGCCGCGGGCGAGTTTGCTTTCAATGCCATGCAGCAGTCCAGCGATGACCGTGACCGGTTGCGTTGGATGATCCGTCGAGCGCTGCAGCGTGATGCCGATGAATCGGAGCTCACGCGTTTGCAAGATTTTTTGAATCGACAACGAAACGCATATCAAGTCGCCACTGACGACGTCGAGCGATTGGCACAGATTGGATTGGCTGGACTTCATCGCCAGTGGTCCGCCATCGCGCTCGCCAATGAAACCCACGTGGATACTCAAACTCGTTGGGCCGCGTGGACGTCGACCGCACGTGTGCTGTTGAACTTGCACGAAACGATCACGAGGTACTGATGACGATTGCTCGACGAAGTTTCCTCCGACGCGGTTCGTACAGCGTTGGGACAGCCGCCCTAGCGTCGTTGCTCCAGCGTGATGCGTCAGGGTCAACCGGACCGGCCAATACGAAACATCCGATTGGGAAGCCGCATTTCGCGCCCCGAGCCAAAACGGTCATCCATCTTTGCATGGCTGGTGGGCCGAGTCATTTGGAGACACTCGATCCGAAGCCGGAACTGAACAAGCTCGATGGCAAGCCGTTCCCAGCCTCGATGACGGCCGGACAGCAATTGGCCCAACTGCAGGGCAGCACCTTGCTGGCTCGGGGAAGTTTTTGCAAGTTCAAGCGTTGGGGTGAATCTGGATTGGAAATCAGCGAATTGTTTCCGGGACTCGGATCCGTCGCTGATGACATGTGCGTGATTCGATCGATGCACACCGAACAGATCAACCATGATCCCGCGCATGCGTTTTTCAATAGCGGATCAATTCTGAAAGGGCGTCCGAGCATGGGTTCGTGGCTGTTGTACGGCCTTGGCTCGGAATCCGAATCCCTTCCCGGTTTCATTGTCTTCACCAGCCAGGGCAAATCCGGCGCACAACCGGTGTCAGCACGACAGTGGTCGGCTGGATTTTTGCCAAGCAAGTTCCAAGGTGTGCAGTTTCAATCCCGCGGCGATGCGGTGCACTATGTCAGGCCGCCCGGTGGCATTTCCGACGCGACCCAGTCCGCAACGATTGACACGGTCAATCAGTTCAACCGTGACTTGCTGGCTGATCGCGGCGATGCCGAAATCGCAACGCGAATCAGCCAATACGAAATGGCATTTCGCATGCAGTCTTCGGTACCAGAGCTGGCTGACATGTCCGATGAATCGGCCGCAACCCTACAGCGATATGGCATCACCACACCCGGCGACGGATCGTTCGCGAGCAATTGTTTGATGGCTCGGCGACTTGCCGAAAGAGGTGTGCGATTTATTCAGCTGTATCACCGCGCGTGGGATCATCATCGGAATCTGGTTGATGGGATGAAGTCCGCGGCCAAGTCAGTCGATCAAGCATCGGCGGCACTGGTCAACGATTTGAAGCAACGTGGGATGCTGGACGAAACGCTGGTCATCTGGGGCGGTGAATTTGGCCGAACACCGATGAAACAAGGCACCGGTCGCGATCACCACATCAATGCTTTTTCATTGTGGATGGCGGGTGGCGGTATTCGCGGTGGGATGTCTTACGGGTCCACCGACGAATTGGGCTATCAGTACTTGGCCGATGGCCAAGAAGTGCACGTGCGTGATTTGCACGCGACGATGCTGCACGTGTGCGGGCTAGATCACAATCGTTTGTCCGCAAAGTACCAAGGTCTCGATGTTCGATTGACCGGCGTTGAACCCGCACGTGTGATCGACGACATCATTGCGTAATAGACTCAAGGCGATCGACTGAGCCGTAGGCGTTAGCCCAATGGCACTTATTTTAGATCCTTGCCTTGATGTGGGTGGGGTGCCAGACTGATGGCTTTCGCTCACGGTAGGGCAGTTCGGTCATGGTAGACCCAAGCAGTGTTGATCTCGCGACAGAACAACAAGATCAGTTTGATGAAGCCTTCAAACAGCTTCAGGCAT
>JBCCJB010000155.1:0-8770 GCA_039028015.1 Planctomycetota bacterium | reverse complement strand
AATTTCTTTCCCTTTGCTGCAGATGTTGTTTTCGTGAGCGATCTTGTTCCGGTCGAAGTCCCCACGGTGGGAGAGTCCATTTCCGAAGTTCAAATCGGTAGTTGGTTGAAACAAGATGGCGATTGGGTCGCCAATGGCGAGGATCTTGTCGATATCGAAACTGAAAAGGCTTCGGTGCAAATCCCCTCACCGGCGGCGGGATTCCTTCAATCGATCACCAAACAAGAAGAGGAGTTTGCCAACGTCGGTGACAAGATCGCCGAGATCCGCGTGGCGGAAAAACCAGCCGGTGCCGATGCAGCCCAACCGGCCCCGTCCAATGGAGCCGCTGCGGCCGCCACGGTTTCCGATTCGCCACCTTCGGAACCACCTCGCGCGACGCCCAAACCACCGACCGCCACTGATTCAGCACATTCAACAGCGTCGCCAGCTGGTCGCGCGTCTACCTTCGTGATGCCCGCCGCACAACGAATCTTGGATGAGCACGGACTCGATCCGTCTGATGTGCCTGCGACCGGACCCGGTGGCCGATTGCTCAAAGAAGATGTGCTGGCCTTTGTGCGTTCCGGCGGCACGCGTCAACCGGCGCCCGCACCTGTTGCTTCTGAACCGACACAACCACCACTGTCGGCTGGACCACCGCCGACAACGATGACAGCACCCGCACCACCGACGATGTCAGCGACGGCATCACTGGTGACTGACGGCGGTTACCGCAGCGAAGAAGTCAAGCCAATGAGCATGCTGCGTCGAACCATCGCGGGTCGACTGGTGCATGCCCAGCAAACGGCGGCGCTGCTGACCACGTTCAACGAAATCAATATGAAACCGGTGATGGAGATCCGGTCAAAATACAAAGACGCATTTTCAAAGAAACACGGCGTCAAACTTGGCTTCATGTCGTTCTTTGCTAAGGCGGCCGTCGAAGCCTTACGACGATTTCCCGCGGTCAACGCCGAGATCCGTGATGACTCGATGGTGTATCGCAATTACCAAGACATCGGCATCGCGATCGGCGGCGGCAAAGGGTTGGTCGTTCCCGTTCTCCGTAATGTCGAGCGGTTATCCTTCGCCGAGATCGAAGGTTCGATTGCGGAGTACGCCCGCTTAGCCGGCGAAAACCGTCTGCAACCATCGGACTTGATGGGAGGCACCTTCACGATCAGCAATGGTGGCATCTACGGATCGTTGTTATCGACTCCCATCGTCAATCCGCCGCAAAGCGGCATTCTAGGACTGCACTCGATTCAAGAACGGCCGATTGCCGAAAGCGGCGAAGTCGTGATTCGACCGATGATGTATGTCGCACTCACTTATGACCACCGCATCGTCGATGGCCGCGAAGCCGTTGGTTTCTTGGTGGCGATCAAAGAAGTGATCGAAGACCCGGCACGACTGTTTTTGGAAGTTTGATTGAGTCGCGCTGCACGCTTCAAATTTCACACGTCAACAGCCCTCTCGGCAATCTCGCTGAACGATCGATTTCAATCGTCTCAGCTTCGCCGGCCGGGTGAAATACAACTGGACGACCTCAACTCCAGCGGGAACGCAGGTCATCCATTGCACGCCTTACTGTCGCCATGCGATCGCCATCATCGTCGCCTTCATACTCGAGCACAGCGAAGCCCTGGTAACCCGACTCTCGAACCAATTTGCCAATGCGATCCAGGTCCGCAGGATAAACGCGACGATCGGGCGATTTCATTTCGGTCTTGACCTGAATGTTGACCGCGTAGGGAAGACAACGCTCGATATCGCGATAGGGATCCTCAGTGTGAAAGTTGCCCGTATCTAAGTTCATGCCAACCCATGGTGATTGAACCGCTCGCATGATGGCCAGCATTTGATCGCCATCAAGACCGCCATGGTTTTCGATTCCAAGCATGATCCCACAGTCGGCCGCAACGTCGGCACAGACCGCGATTGCGTCGATCGCTTGAGTGAGCCGAGATGCGTCTTCGGATAGCTCCTTAGACTTACCGGCAAATAAACGCACGTGCGGCGCGCCCAACACGGCCGCCTTGCGAATCCACCGTTTTGCGAGCGAGATTTCATCGTCCAGCTGTGACTTCGAACGGCCTGTGAAATTGTTTCCAATCGCAGTTCCGCTGATGGTCAGCCCACGTTCAAACGCGGCGCGACGGATCGTCTTGAGTTGATGGTCACTTGGCAGCGGGTCCTGTTCCGAAGCGGGAGGCAAGAAGTAACCCGTCAATTCGGACGCCTCGACGTGAAGATCACGACAAAAGTCCAAAAACCCCAAGATCGTCAAAGGCGTTTTGATCGAATCCTGACTTTGAAGTCTCCCCTTGAAAAAGCGAAACATCGGACGAAGCGAATAGGCGGACAGACCCAAACGAATCGCCGCGGGACCCGATCGTGCGATCGGCCCACGACCCACAGCGATTCGCTCGCTAGCGAGGCCCCCGAGCATCGCGGTTGCAGCGACGCCTTGCGCGCAGGCACGATGAAAATCACGTCGTTGAAGTCGATTGCGATTCATAGCTTCGAAGGAAGTCCGATGGCTGGATTGAAAAACCAATTGCAGTTTCCGCGTACGACGGACGTTCTCGTCCGTCGAAGCATTTGCGCACAAATCAATAGAAGTCCGTCACATGTGTCCAGTAAACCCTCACTGATCAGCGTGGTTCAATCACTGAACACGTTAACGCGATCCCGCCCAAAGCCTACTCGAAACAGTTGGCCATATGCTGATTGGATCGGGTATCATGTCAGACCCGCCGAAATCATCCGTCAGCGAAATGGTTTCTCCATCTCATGCCCCGCCTCCTGCAACGAGCGAAATTCGCAATCGCCCTGACACTGGCCTATCTGGTCGGCATCAGTGTTCGGGCTTCTGATGAGCCCGCAGCTTCGGTTGCCTCCGATGATGGGAAGCACATCAGCCAGTACGGTGAGTCCGAGGTGCTGTTCGTTCGTCGAATTCACACGCTGCTGACCGAGAAGTGCGTGGGTTGTCATGGTGCGGATGAAGAGTGGATTGAAGGCATGCTCGACATGCGATCGCTGCCACCGATGCTGAAAGGCGGTGACAGTGGAGAAGCAGCCATTGTGCCCGGTAAACCTGAAGCAAGCCCAATCTATTTGGCCGCGCGTCGCGGTCACGATTTTTGGTCGGACATGCCGCCTAAGGAAGCCGAGTCGCTCACCGAAGACCAGCTATCACAACTGGCGCGCTGGATCGAAACGGGGGCGGCCTGGCCGGACACCAACCGATACGACGCCATTCGCCAAGCATACGATGAATCCTGGTCCGCCGAAGACGGCATCGTAATGGTGACCTCCGGTGGTCTCTCCAGTGATTGGACACAGCGCCGTTACGACCCCGAAGGCATGTGGGCCTATCAACAAGTCGTTGCACCTGAGATTGACGAAACCTCTGATGACCTCGCGATCGATCACTTGATCAAAACTGCGTTGCCATCGGGTCTTCCGCTGGCTCCGCGAGCGGATCGTGCCACGTTGTTGCGACGGGCCACCTTTGACCTCACCGGACTTCCGCCAACGCTTGAGGAACACGAAGCGTTTGTGAAAGACCCACGCGATGATCGCACTGCCTTTGCCGATGTCGTCGAACGATTACTGCAGTCACCGCATTACGGTGAGCGGATGGCGCAGCATTGGCTCGATGTGGTCCGCTTTGCCGATTCATCGGGGTTCGCCAACGATTACGAGCGGGGTAATGCATGGCGATACCGCGACTATGTCGTTCGCAGTTTCAATAGCGACAAACCCTACGACCAATTTGTCCGCGAACAAATTGCGGGCGACGAAATGGGCAACGACCCGGAATCCGTCGTGGCGACCGGATTCTTGCGGATGGGCCCATGGGAACTGACGTCGATGGAGGTCGCCAAGATTGCCCGGCAACGTTTTCTCGACGACGTGACCAACAGTGTGGGCGAGACATTTTTGGGACATTCATTGCAGTGCGCCCGGTGTCATGATCACAAATTCGATCCTGTTCCCACCCGCGATTATTACTCGATTCAAGCCGTCTTCGCGACGACGCAGTTGGCCGAGCGAAGAGCAGACTTCTCAAGCGCAGAGAACTGCAATGGTTTCAACGAACGCGAGGTATTGCACCAGCGACGCGAACACTACGAACGAACGCTGACTCAGATCGATCAAATCCTTTTGGAAAACGCCCAGCAGTGGTTCCTCGAGCGTGATGTGTCACCGGAGAAGTGGAACGAGGCGGTCGATGCCGCACTGCGTCAGGGCAAGTCATCGGTCTTTGGTCTGGCGAGACAAGCACTCCGTCGCCAAGGCATCGATGAATCGCAATACCCACCCAAAAAAGTCGGGCTGACAACGCAGCAGTTTGGACTCGAGCGCGTCGCGCGAAAGGGATTGCAGCGACTCAAATGGGAATTCGAAAGATACGAGCCGTACGCGCTAGCGGTGTACAGCGGCAGGACCAACCTGCCGATATCCGTCCACCAACCAATGCGGGTTCCCAAGGATCGCCTGAGCGATGGGGAACTTGAGGCAACGTGCATCCTGACCGGCGGCGATTCCTTTGCATCGGGGCCCGCGGTTCAGCCGGGAACGCTGAGCGTGCTGGATTCAATTGTGTCAAAGGACATCCCCGACACAATCCAAGGGCGACGGATCGCACTGGCCAACTGGATCGCCGACCCCGCCAATCCGCTGACCACGCGGGTGATTGCAAACCGAATTTGGCAATGGCATTTCGGTCAGGCGATCGCGGGCAACCCCAACAATTTTGGTTCTTCGGGCAAACGACCAACGCACCCAAAACTGCTCGACTGGCTGGCGACATCCTTGGTTGAAGATGGCTGGTCGATCAAATCGATGCACCGGAGAATAATGGCATCGGATGCCTACGCGCGATCAAGCCATCATCCCAATCTCGAACAGCTCGAGGAACTCGATCCGCTGCGAACAAGCATGGCGGTGTTCAATCCGCGTCGATTGACCGGCGAAGAAATCCGAGACGCAATGCTGTCAGCCTCTGGCGAACTGAACCCCACGCTCGGCGGCATTCCTTGTCGTCCGGTGATCCACCCCGAGGTAGCACTTCAGCCGAGACAAGTGATGGGCACCTTTGCCGCGGCATGGACACACAATCCGACGCCACAACAACGCAACCGTCGATCGTTGTATGTGCTGCGGTTGCGTGGGCTGACGCATCCCATGCTAGAAGTCTTCAACATGCCGTCGGCTGATTTTTCGTGCGAGCGTCGCGAGCTTTCCACAGTGACGACTCAGGTATTCGCGCTGCTCAATGGACAAGCCATCCACCAACGGGCTCTCGCGCTCGCGCAACGCGCCGCCAGCGAAACGAATTCGGACGAAGCCGCAATCAAACGATGTTTTCAATTGGCGTTCACAAGGCTGCCAACCGCCGATGAAACGCGAGTGTGTCTTGATCACTGGCGAACCATTCAAACCAATTTGCCGTCGGTGCCTGTCGATCACGTCATGCCGCCCAAAGACGTTCGACGCGAAGCTGTCGAAGAAAACACTGGTGAGCGGTTCACATTTATGGAACGGCTTTATGGCAACGATCATTTTCAACCGGATCTCCGTCCCGTCGATGTGACGCCCAGGGTGAGGGCACTCGGCGACGTGTGTTTGGCTTTGTTCAACGCGAATGAGTTCGTTTATGTCTACTGAACAACGCTTACGTCTACTGAACAGGCAGCTTCGATGAATCCCACGCCGCCCACGGGTTTTGATCTGTTGCCACATCGACGCCAACTCTTGGCATCGATTGGTCAATCATTGGGGGCATCGCTCGGTGGCATCGCGATGGCGTCGCTCATGGCCAACGATGCCCAGGCAAACGCATCGACGTCCCGCTCGGCAAATCCCGACGCTGGGCCGCTGGCTCCCAAACCTGGTCACGTCGCGGCGCAGGCCAAAAGCTGCATTTTCCTGATGATGGAGGGTGGCCCATCGCACATCGACACATTTGATCCCAAACCCGAACTCAAGCGGCTGCACCTGCAAGAGTTTGTTCGCAAGGGCGAGCAAAAATCCGCAATGGAAAGTGGCAAACGCTACTTCGTCGAAAGTCCCTTCGAGTTTGCTCAGCATGGCGAGAGCGGAGCATCGATGGCAACCAATTGGGAACACCTTCCCGCCGTCGCCGATGAATTGTGTTTCTATCGCGGTTGCCAAGTCGACAGCGTGAATCACCCCACCGCGATGTACCAGATGAATTGCGGCAACCGATTCGGTGGCGATCCCGGGTTGGGTGCGTGGGTGACGTATGGACTGGGCAGCGAGAACCAGAACTTACCTGGCTTTGTGGTTCTGCCGGAAGTCTCGTATCCACAGGGTGGCGCGGCGAATTGGTCCAATGGTTACTTGCCGGCCTTTTTCCAGGGCACACCACTGCGGTCAAAAGGTTCGCCCATTCTAGATCTCCAGCCACCGCAAGGTGTGACGACAACACGGCAGCGTGCCAATCTCGATTTGATCGCCAAAATGAATCAAGCGCATGCCGCCGCACATCCACAACATGCTGAACTCGCGGCGCGGCTGGCAAGCTACGAACTGGCCTTTCGCATGCAACGTGACGTGCCCGACGCCATCAATCTGAACGATGAATCACAGGCGACACTGTCGTCATATGGCATTGGTCAACAAGAAACCGACGCGTTCGGTCGAAAATGCTTGTTAGCACGCAAAATGGTCGAGAAAGGCGTGCGGTTCGTTCAGCTTTATAACGGCACTTGGGACAGTCACGATTATATCTCGCGAGCCCACGGCAATTTGGTCCGCGGCGTCGATCAACCGATCGCGGCGCTGATTGCTGATCTAAGACAGCGTGGTCTGCTTGATTCAACGTTGATCGTGTGGTGTGGTGAGTTTGGTCGAACTCCCGACAATGGCATCCGAGGTGGCACGGCATATGGTCGCGACCACAATCCCAATGCAATGACCATTTGGATGGCCGGTGGCGGGTGCAAGGCGGGGCACACGATCGGTGCCACTGATGAGACTGGCATGACGGCAGTGGAAAATGTGCATCATGTCCGAGACTTCCACGTGACGCTTTTGCGACTGCTCGGCCTGGATGACAACAAGCTGACGTTCTACCACGCGGGAAGGCACAAGCAGTTGAGCCAATTTGGCGGCAAAGTGATCGAAGAACTCATCGCTTAGCGGCCGCGTCAAAGTGTCGTGACGGTATGGTTTTACCGGTTAAGTCAAACGCGCGATGGATGCTGTGGTGCATCGGCTGGCTGCCTTGATTTTCGGCGAAATCGGACTCCGTTGAGCTCGATTGATTTAGGCTACTTTGAGCAGGCAATTGTCGAGCGAATCACGATGTTTGCGGATGCAACCTGGATGGAGTCCGCCGCTGGATTTGACTTGACCGTTCGCTTCAATGGTCAGGTCTGACTTTGAACGACGAAGGTAAACGATGTCCGGATTGCCTCCCTACGACTCATTTCTATTGGTGTCCTTTGGTGGCCCTGAGGGTCCCGATGACGTGATGCCGTTTCTGGAAAATGTCTTGCGGGGGAAAAACGTCCCTCGCGAGCGAATGGTTGAGGTTTCCGAGCATTACAACCACTTCGGTGGCGTGAGCCCGATCAACCAGCAAAATCGTGAGTTGCTTGCTGAGATCCAGCGGCACTTCAAAGAGATCGGTGTCGATCTGCCGGTCTACTGGGGCAACCGCAATTGGGACCCCTACTTCGTGGACACATTGCGTGAAATGCAAGCGGCCGGCCACAAGCGAGCACTCGCATTTTTCACCAGTATGTTCAGCTGCTACAGCGGTTGTCGGCAGTATCGCGAAAACATCATCGAAGCTCAGCAGCAGATTCTAGACGAGACCGGACGCGAGGCACCGCTCGTGGAAAAGGTCCGGATGGGATTCAACCATCCCAGCTTTATTTCGACGATGTCGGACCGAGTTTCGGCGGCGGCCGCGTCCATCGAAATGGCTCCCGACCAGGTCATGCTGCTGTTCACGGCACACAGCATCCCAATGGGGATGGCCGACAACTGTGACTACGAGATGCAACTGCGTGAATCAGCCCGGCTGGTCGCCCAACAATCGGGCGCCCCGCAATGGCGGCTGGTTTTCCAGAGCCGCAGTGGGCCGCCTCAGCAACCTTGGCTCGAGCCCGATGTGCTCGACGCGATCACCGAGATGGACGAGAACGACCAACTCGGTTCAAAGGGTCTGATCGTTCTACCAATTGGATTCGTCAGCGATCATATGGAAGTGATGTTTGATTTGGACGAAGAAGCTGCCGAGCTGTGTGAGGAACGCGGCATCAAAATGGCCCGGGCGGCGACCGCCGGAACGCATCCCGAGTTCGTTCACATGATTGGCGACCTGGTCCTCGAACGGCTCGAGGGTCGTCGGGAGCGACCGGCACTTGGCGATTTGGGGGCGTGGCACGATGTCTGCCCCAAAGACTGTTGCCAATACACGCCTCGACGACCACCGGGCGTCGGTGCCAAACCGTCCTCGGCAGAACGACCAGCCACTGCGGGCCGACCAGTCACTGCGGGCCCACCAGCAACTGCGGGCCCACCGGCCACTGCGGGTCCACCGGCTGCTGCGGGCCGACCCGTTGGGTCTTAATTGTTGACGCGATAAACTACCGCGGTCCAACGTCGACCTTCCTCCCGCGGTGCACTGATGCGTCTAGCACACCAAGTATTTTTCACATTGACCGAGCGTACCGACGAAGCGATTGAGTCCCTTGTCAACGATTGTGGTGAGTATCTAGCCGGACACGATGGCTTGGTT
>JBCCJB010000154.1:0-8801 GCA_039028015.1 Planctomycetota bacterium | reverse complement strand
TACTAATCAGGGCGACCATGCTGATTCGGCCGCACCATCTCACAGCTGCCGGAAAACTAGCGAACCGCCAACCGAGACGCCTGAGTCGTCGCCAGTGGTGCAGCGTCACCATGACGGGCGGGGCGGCAACTAAGATGCCTGTTGCATTCCCCGTCATCCAAGTCGGAAAGGTCGCCGATAGTGGTCGGCCTTTATCGAGATAGATCGTGGTGGAACCAAGGATCGCTGACCATGCTGGGATCACAATGCATCCGATGGCGGCGAACCTCATCACATCACCAACGGTATCGATTCGCCATCGTCGACGTCCCCAGGCCTGCAACAGATAAGCGCCAAGCCACGTTCGCGTCACATTGGCTAATGCAAATCCAATGATGAGCGTCATTGACCGCTGTTGCATCAGCGAGTTGAACATCAACGAGGCGATCACGGTCGCCGATAGGAGCCAAGGCCACTGGCGGGGATTACTCGTAGCAACGAACCCCAACGCCACACCTGCGGGGAACCACAAGGGCACAAAGGCGTCGCTGTAGGTTAATTCGAAGCTGGCTTGCGCCGTGAAAAGATACAGCGCGATCAACACCGCTGATTTAGCAACCGTTGACCCAAAGTGATTCGTCGTGCCGGCAAACAATCGCAATGAGTGCCGTCGACGTCCGCCTTTTCCAAAGCGACCAAACCGAAAGCCAAACGCTGAGCGATCGTTGTCAGCAACCACCGTCAAATGCGTGCCCCTTGGGAGAAGCGGAAGTGCCAGAAGAAACAATCCCGATCGTATCGAAACGCCGATGGGACTGCCACATCATTGGGCTGACCCATGATTTGATTCCGAAAACGGTGGTTTGTTATTCGTTTGAGTGTACGCCACCATCAGCCAAGCCGGTCGAACTCAGCCACTGAGCGACTCGATCCGCCATCGCTTTACCCACGCTATCCTCGTCACCGTCAACGGTGCCGCCAGCCAAAGTCAATGGCATACGATGAATGTGATAACGGGATCGAACCAGAATGGTCGCCGTTGGATTAAGCGATCGAACCAGTTCGATTATCGTCAAAGACGATTTAAAGTGCGGTAGCGTGATGATGACCATTTGCACCTCACCGATCGACGCATGTTCCAAAACGTCAGTCGATCGGGCATCGCCAACGTACCCGTCAAATCCGTATTGCTTTGCTCGATTGATGCCTTCTCGATTCAAATCAAGCACCGTCACACGCAATGATGATTCCATCAACGGAACACTTGCGAGCTGACCGGTAGGACCGAACCCGATCAACAGGACGTCGGCGTGATGTGACGAACTCGTTTGAGCCTGTCGATCTGATTGCACGCTCGCATTTTGAATTGGTCTCACTTTTCGCGCGATCAAATCACCCAACTGCGGTGCCAGCGGGACCAGAATCGCGCTCGCAATGAACGACATGATGGTGATGGAAACGACCAACCCGTACAGCTCTGCGGAAATGACCTCGGAATTGCGTCCAATCGATCCGAGCACGAACGCAAATTCGCCCACTTGAGCCAGAGCGATCCCGGTCGCGGTTGCCACGCGAAGCGACTGCCTGAGCATTAGGAAGATAATGGCCACGATTAGAAACTTGCCGATGGTCACCGCGATGGTGGCACCCGCAACCCACGGAAAGTGGCTTACGATCCACAACGGATCAGCGACCATACCGGCGGCACCGAAAAAGAGAGTCAACAACAGCACACGCAGCGTCGCGACATCGGCACGAATCTGAGTGGCAAAGGCCGAGCTACCCAGTAGCATGCCCGCAATGAACGCACCCAGCGCCGGCGAAATGCCAACCGCGTGCGCGGACCATGCCGAGCCCAGCCCGATTGCGGATGCAAACAGCACGGTAAGTTCGCGGTTGCGTCGCAACGTCAACGTGCCAAGCGTTTGCACGGCAACGCGAGTCAACACCCACAATGCCAAAGCGAGTCCAATGGCCATCAGGGTCAACCAGCCCACATCGGCCAGCACACCCATTGCGGTTCCACTTCCCCCCAACACCGTCATGAGGACCGCAAGAGGAACCACTGCCATGTCTTGTGTCAGCAGGACGCCCAAGCTGTTTCGCCCGTGCGGCATTTCGATTTCACCACGTTCCATCAATATTCGAAGCACGACGGCGGTGCTGCTGAGAGCCATCATGGCTCCGAGACCGAGCGACGTTTGAGCTGGCTGTCCCCAACACCATGCCGCCAAAGCCACGCAGGCCAACGTGGCCACAATTTGAATGATGCCACCCAACAGCGGCTGGGAACCGAGTCCTTTCAAACGGTCGACTGAAAACTCAAGGCCAAGGCTGAATAGCAGCAACGACACGCCCAATTCGGCGATCGCTTCGATTTCGCTCTGGGATTGAATCAAACCCAAACTGCCCGGGCCACCAATGACCATGCCACCGAGCAAATAGCCGACCAGCGGGCTTTGCCCGAGCCGAGAAAGCAAGCCACCACCGACCAAGCACGCCGTCAAGAGCACAACAATGTCGGCCAGCAGATTCCATAATTCCACGAGTTTGAACCAACCTTAATTCTGGACTTTCGATCACGTCGCGTTTGAGAACCTATCGGACAACCGTCCAGTTGAATCAGCCGCTGGGCGATCGCCCTCGGTTCGCGAAGTTAAAACCGCGCCTAATTGGTTTTCGGATACGTTCTAACGCAAACAGATGATGATTTCGGGTAACCTGCGGTGTTTGCCTTCGGACCGAATGCTGCTCATTCACACTCACATTAACGACTCAATGCCACTTCGACGACGAGAGCTATTGGCTGGAACCGCCGCGATGTTGGGGACGGCAAACGTAGGTGGGAAAGCCGAAGCCACCCCGAGCGAAAGCTCGCGACCAAACGCTGAAACCGACGCGTTGTCTTTCATCGCCGAGGCCAAGCGTCAAACACCAATCGCTCGCCAGTGTGATGTGATCGTTTGTGGTGGCGGACCGGCTGGCGTCAGCGCCGCAATCGCAGCGGCTCGGGCGGGTGCGACGGTTCAGATTCTGGAATGCCACGGCTGTCTTGGTGGCGTTTGGACTAGCGGCATGCTGTCCTACGTCATCGATGCGGATAAGCCAGGTTTCAACACCGAACTGATAAGACGCTTGGATCAAGCCAACCGTAGCTATGGGCATGTTCCGCTGCGTCCGCAATCGTGGCTGTCGTACATGTACGACGTTGAAACGATGAAATGGGTTTTGGAACGCTTGATGGTTGAGCATTCCGTCGGTGTTCAGCTCCATACGCGGGTGGTGGCTGTCGAACTGACGTCAACCGAAGGATCCCGAAATCAAATCCGCGGCGTGATCACGGAGTCCAAGTCGGGACGCGAAGCGTGGTTGGCTAATGTGGTAATCGATGCGACCGGTGACGGCGACATCGGAGCATTATCTGGATGCAGCTTCGAGATTGGCGATGATGCGGGCGACGATGATTGCCCCTGCCAACCGATGTCATTGATGGGCGTGATCTCAGCACCGGCTGAATTGATTCGTCCATTCACACGCAACGGCAGCATCGATGGCAAACACAAAGTTCGATTCCGCGCAGAGATCGAACGAGGTGGCTATCAACCGAGTTATTCCAAGCCAACCATTTTTCACATGGGCGGCGACATTGCCTCGGTCATGATGAATCACGAATACGGTGTGCGACCGGATGATGCGGCAGCGATTACGGAAGCAACCTTTCGAGCGAGAAATGAACTCAATGAAATTGTTCGCGGTCTCCAGACGCTTACCGAGTGGAAAGACATCCGCCTAGTCGCAACCGCCGAACAGATTGGCGTCAGGGATGGTCGACGCATCAAAGGCCGCGGCCGTGTGACGCGCGATGATGTCACGACCGGTCGAAAACGGTCCGAGCCCGTTTGCACGTCGCACTTTTGTGTTGACGTCCACGCGTTAAATCGAGCCGATGGAGGCTTCGGCAATCGTGGTGTCACCGCGCGACCCTTTGATATCCCACTATCGGCTTTGATCGCCAATGATGTCGACAATTTAATGATGGCCGGACGCTGCATCAGCGGCGATTTCATTGCTCACTCAAGTTATCGCGTGACCGGCAATGCCGTCGCAATGGGAGAATATGCCGGCGCAGCGGCCGCGATTGCCAGTCAATCCAGAACCTCGCCACATCAAGTGGATTTCAACAGCGTGCGATCACGCGTGCACGAAATTCGGACACAGAACGCCACTACGTCGTAAACGATTGGAATGTCGATGCAATGTTTGCTGATGGATGGCGCACCAACCCAAGTCCCGCGTTTGGGAATGATCAGCTCCGCTTGCCGGATCATCGTGATTGGGCTGATCAGCTTAACTTTCAATGACGTCGCCATGGCGACCAACGTGCTGTGGGTAATGGCCGACGACCTGCGTCCCCAACTGGGATGCTACGGCGACCCGCATGTCAAAACGCCTCATTTGGATCAGTTTGCATCGACTGCGGTTCGCTGCGATCGCGCGTACGTTCAGTCGGCAATCTGCAGTCCGTCCCGAAACTCAATGCTCAGCGGCTTGCGTCCCAACACAACAGGTCTGCGCGGGTTTGGAGTGCGAATACGGGACGTCCGACCTGACATCGTCACCTTGCCACAGCATTTCAAACAACAAGGTTATCACGTAGCCGGCTTTGGCAAGATCTTTCACATTTACGACGAATCGATGTTGGGTGATGAGAACGATTCGGAGTCTTGGAGCCAACCTTTGACCTGGCCGACCGTTCCGGTTTGGGGACCAAAACAAAACGCACTTCGAAATCGATTGATTGCCGAGGCGCGAGCACGCGGCGAAGTTTTCAATCATCCACACGATTGGCCGCGTGCGATGACATGGGACGACAGCGATGTCGCCGACGAGGACATGCAGGACGGTCAGACGGCTGCAAGCGCCGGAGCATTCTTGCAAGCGCGAACTGACAATTCTGAGCCGTTTTTTCTGGCCGTTGGGTTCCTGCGTCCCCATTTGCCATTCAATGCGCCGCGACGCTATTGGGAGCTGTATGATCCCGATCAACTGCCGTTGCCTGAGTTCCGTCGCAAACCAATCGATGCGCCTGAGTGGTCGGTGAACCAGGGAATCGTCAAGAACTACTACGGCATGCGACCGCTGGAAGAACTTGACGACCGTTTTTTGCGGCGTTATCTGCAGGCGTACCTTGCCTCGATCAGTTATGTCGATGCATGTTTTGGTCGAGTGATGAAAGCTTTGGAAGTTTCAGGGCACGCTGACGATACGATTGTGATTTTCATGGGTGACCATGGTTATCAAATGGGCGAGTACAACTCGTGGGGTCACAAGCACTCTAATTTTGAAATTTCAACTCGGACGCCGCTGATGATTCGTTCACCCGGCATCGTTTTTCCCGGACGCGGTACAAAGCAGCTGATCGAATTTCTCGACCTCTATCCCACGGTTTGTGAGCTTGCAGACGTCTCGATTCCGGCTCATGTCGAGGGGAAGAGCTTTGCGGCATTACTGACCGATATCAGTGCCTCACATCGCGATGCCGCTGGAAGCGAGATGCGTCGTGGTCGACGAATCGGACGATCGATCCGAACCAACGAATTCCGATTCACGCAGTGGCGTGGTGCGAACAATCAGGTGCTCGCGACGGAACTTTATGATCATCGCAATGATGATCTGACAGGCGTGCTCGAGACACGAAATGTTCAGGGGGAACCTGAGATGTTGTCGATCCAGGAGGAGCTAACGGCGCGATTACACCGTTTGATTCCTCACGATTGACCAGTTGGTCGTCACGGTTGAGACGGTCGATCATCATTCTCGCTTGAGCAAGAAACGAACGGCACTCAGCCACCGCACCGACCATCGAGGTTTCGATCCGCTGCCGGGAATGAGTTCCGCCAGCGGGTGACCGTCGTGCGTGACACAAACACGCTGTCCAGTCGCTTCGGCGACCTGCTTCATCTGGGATGACGCTTCACGAAGCTGCTGGATTGAAACGCGTCCCAGTTTCCCCTTGAGGTCAATCTCGATATCGCCTTGTTGATTCGAAGCGACGTTGATCTGACCTGCGGTACCAGACTGTTCGACTTTTGCGATCTCAATCTCGACATCAATGTCCAGTTTGTCGGCCATGTTGAACGCGGACCGACTACTGAGCAGCGCCAGTGTCCTTCGTCCGAATCTTGATGATGCCGTTTAGCTTCCAGTGAGCATGCTCGACGGCGTCGCCACCCGTGCTAGACGGGATGTGGACATTCATATCCTGGAACTCGTAAGTGATTTCAGCGTTTCGCCCCGTTAACGCATCGTACAGGCCGATCGCAAGCTCTGGCCAAGTGTGCGTTCCTTTTTCAACCGACATATCCGACCTTCCATTGCTGGGGATTGAGTCTGTTCGCCAGAGTCAAAACACCCTGACAGTTTGTTCGCATGATAGGAGTTAGTCAAAACCGATTCCGTAAACGCGTTGCAATCCTTGTTGGTAAGAGCGAAGCCGATGAGGTGCATTGCCAAAACGCTACTCTCCTGACGCCCAGGCCTTCAGTTGAGTCGCTATCGGTCGTCGGCAAAATCGAATCCATCAATGGAACAAGATGACCACGCCCGCTAACGCCGTTGCACGACCCGTCACACCAGTTGGGATTGCCACCCGACAACTGCAAGCATGTCTTGAGAGGTGTCGATCAAACCTCGGACAGGTCATCGACGACGAACTTGTGACTCAACTTGAAGTTGCTTGTCAGCGGGTCATCGGTTTGGAAACGTACGTCGAGCAAAGTACGAGTCCGGCGTCAACGGCATTGCAAGCATTGGCCCAACGCACAGCCGATCAAGATTGGTCCGTCAGCTTCGACAACAGCGAGACCTCCATTCTGCTCGAACAAGAAATGCTGTCGGGTGCCGTCGAAGGCGAATTCTTGAAGATGCTCGTGCGAGCATCCAAACGGCAATCCATCTTGGAGATTGGTATGTTCACCGGCTACGGCACACTTGCCATGGCGGAGGCGGTCGCGCCATCCGGGCACGTCGTCGCACTCGAGCTTGATCCCTTTGCAGCCCAGTTCGCCCAGCAATCATTTGACGAGTCTGGTATGGGCGACTGCATCGAAGTCATGGTGGGTGATGCCAATGAGTCACTCGAGAAATTAAACGCCGATCGCAGGCAATTCGACTTCGTTTTTTTGGATGCCGATAAAGCCGGGTACCGCACCTACCTCGAGACACTGCTCGACAGCAATTTGTTGACGGAAGACGCGCTCATTTGTGTTGACAACACATTGCTTCAAGGCCAGCCCTATCTGGACGAGTCGGAGAGAACAGCCAGCGGACAAGCGATTGCCGATTTCAATCTGTATGTCGCATCCCGGCGTGACTTGCATCACGTGCTCGTACCAATTCGGGACGGTGTGACTTTGATTCAGCGCATCGGGGGCGTAGGGTAAAGGATTCTATGTCGACTGCGATCGGAGGTGCCGGTTCTGATTGGCACAAGGCAAATGATGCATCGTCAATTGGCCTGCGCAATTTCGCCCAAAGTTCGTTTGCGCGTTTGCACGGTGTTGCCAAGAACATCGCTGTGATCGCAATGCTGCAAATGCTGCTTCCGATAACGCTGGGCATGTTTTTTCTGGCACTCGTTCGTCGCCTGTTGGTCCGCGAGCCAGCATTACCTTCTCAGAGCTGCGAAGAGGTCATGACTGGCAAGACAGTCTTGATTAGTGGCGGCAAGATGACCAAGTCATTACAGCTTGCCCGAAGCATGAAGCGCGCGGGCGCACGGGTTTTGCTATGCGAGACTTCCGATTACGCCATTACTGCCCACCAGTTTTCGAATTGCGTTGATGCCTTCTGGATCACTCCAGATCCCGATGATCCAGGCTACGCCAAAAGCCTTCGCGACATCGTGGTGTTTGAAAGCGTCGACATGTACATCCCAGTGTGCAGTCCGGTGGCCAGCATCAGTGACTCTCACGCACGTCGCGAACTTGATTCGCTGTGCGATGTGGTTCACCCATCGCCGGAGACCATCGACATGCTCGATGACAAGTTCCAACTTGCGAGAGCGGCACAGGCGATCGGGTTGGGTGCCTGCGAATCATTTCGTATAAGCGATCCGTCCCAAGTGACCGACTTTGACTTTGCGGCTTACCGACGACCGTTCATTTTGAAATCGATCGTTTACGACAGTGTCCGACGTCTGGATTTGACACGATTGCCCAGGCAAACCGCTGCCGAGACAGCCGCGTTCGTGCAAAGATTGCCCATCTCAAACAGCAAACCGTGGGTGCTGCAGGAGTTCATTCCCGGCAAAGAATTCTGCACTCACAGCACGGTCCGCGATGGACAGCTCAAACTGCATGTCTGTTGTGAATCGTCAGCCTCCCAAGTCAATTACGAATCGGTTGATGAACCCGAGATTGAAGCATGGGTGCATCGATTTGTTTCGCATTACAGATTGACAGGGCAAATCTCATTCGACTTCATTCGCGCCGATGATGACGGTCGACTCTACGTCATCGAGTGCAATCCCCGAACGCATTCAGCGATCACGGCGTTTCATGATCACCCGGATGTGGCCCACGCGTATGTCGCTTCGCAAAAGCAACAAGTCGGTCATGAGCCGACGGACCCGACTAATCCACGCAGCAATGACGATGTGATTCGACCGTTGGTTGACAGCAAGCCGACCTATTGGCTTGCCCATGAAATGTGGCGAATTTGGCGAAGCCTGCTGTCCTTCGAAGGGTCATTGTCATCCAGATGGAATGACATCGCGTCACGGGTGCAAACCGTCGTTCATGGCAAAGATGCGGTTTTTGACT
>JBCCJB010000153.1:0-8815 GCA_039028015.1 Planctomycetota bacterium | reverse complement strand
TATCAGCAATTTCATCTCGATGAATCGTGGGACAGCCCTCACAATCGACAGCTGATCCAGCTGATGCCTGAGGAATATGTTGATCCGAGCGTGCCGGCCCAACTCGGAACCACCGTTTTTCAGATTATCGAAGGTGATGAAACGATGTTTCCTGAGGCAGGGAATCGGGCATTTCGTGATATCCGCGATGGCCTGTCCAACACGATCATGGTGGTTGAAGCCAGTCGAGAAGAGGCGGTGATTTGGACCAAGCCAGACGATCTAGCATTCAGCATGGTCGACCCGCTTGCCAACATGGGCAACACCCATCCCGGCGGTTTTCATGTAACGCTCGGTGACGGCGCTGTCAAATTCATCACCACATCGATAGACCAAAATCTGTTCCGCGCTTTGGTAACACCAAATGGCCGCGAAATCATCAACGAATGATCACAACCTAAAAATACGCCAACATACAATCATGGTATGCGCGAGACTCCCATCCAAGCACCGCAATCATCCATCGTTCAGGTTACGTCGACGTTTCCTCGGGCCGAAGATCTTTATCCCGAAAGCGACGGTCGGCCCATGGCCGAAACCGACCTGCACCAGGAATGGATGTGGAAACTCAAACAAATCTTCAAATATCGATATCGAGACCAAAATGTCTATGTGGCCAGTGATCTGCTGGTCTATTACGAAGAGAACGTGCCAGCACGCTTTGTCGTTCCTGACGTATTCGTCGTGCTGAATTGCGATCCATCGATGCGGCGGGTGTACAAAATGTGGTCCGATGGCGGTCCACCCACGTGCGTCATCGAAGTCACCAGCCAATCAACGCGTCGAGAAGATGAACTTCTCAAACCGACCACATATCGCAACATCGGTGTGAAGGAGTACATCCTGTATGACCCGACGGCGGACTATCTGGATCCATCGCTGCAAGGCCATCGACTCGATAGCGACGGATTGTACGAACCCATTCCCTTGGAGAATGGCTCGCTCATCTGTGATTCGCTTGGTCTACGTCTGACGCTTGACGATCGTGACCTCGTCATCACGGATCTGGAAACCGGCGAGATTCAAATGATGCGAGAAGACGCCGAAGCAAATTTACGGCAAAAGGCCGAAGACCGAATTCGAGAACTTGAAGCCGAACTGCAACGCTTGCGGCGTGACTGAAGAGTCGATTAGCAAAATCGCGACGATCGAAAATCATATTAATGTCGCAACTAGTGCTTCATCCATATCTGATTTTAGGGTAGCCGTCGTTCGCCAGAACACGGAATGCTCCATCAATTCCGGCTTCTGGCGAAGCCCGGCTACGACTCAGAACCCTAAATTTAAAGATAGAAGAAGCACTAGTTCGACGAATCCAGGGGCTGATACCGAGGAAAGTAGGTGAGAAAGGCTTGTCCCCCGACGGTTGCCAGTGGCACCGGACCAAAATGCCGACTGTCCTTCGAATCATTGACATTATCGCCAAGAACAAAGCAATTGAATTTCGGCACGGTCAATGGACCAAATTCAGGCGTGCTCGGATCAACGGCGATGTGACTCGATTGCTCGTTGATCCAAAGCCATCCATCGCGAATCTCGACCTCATCACCCGCAAGAGCCACCACACGCTTGATGTAGGTCATCCTCGGTTTCTCAGGATTGGCAAACACCACGATATCACCTCGCTGAACGGACTGGTTTCGATAGGCCGCTTTATTGACCAAGATTCGGTCACCTTTTGCCATCGTGGGTCGCATGCTCGCTGATGCAATCACAAACGACTCGACATAGTGCTGTTTGATCAACAAAGCCAATCCAAAGCTTCCCGTCGAACATAGAAAAAGCAGCATCGCGTAAACATCCCAACGATTCCAAACGCGAAGTCGATAATCCGATGGACACTTTCGTGCCACTTGGCACGCTCGCCAGGCAGCAATCACCATCACTCCAGTCGATGGTAACCACGCAAGCCAAATTTGATTTTGCGCGATCAACCAAATCGAAGTTAGTCCGGCGATGGTACTCGCAACCGCCCATGCCAATCCGGCAACGAATTGTCCGGCATACCAATGTCCCAACCCCGGCATTAGCGCCGAAAGCATGATGGCATGAGAGACCAATCGCGGTGCCGTTACAGATTCATTTGCTTGATTCATCAATGCACTCGTTTAAAGCGACTGGATGCCAAGAAAAAGGATTCCAACCATGCGAACGAAACCAATCAGGGACGCCACCACGATGGTCGCGACGGTCGTCAATGGATAGTCGTTCCAATTGGTCAATTGACTAACCAGAGACTTATTGGGGCGTGGAACGACGCTTAGCTTCTCATGTTCCGACTCACTTTCGATGGATGCCATCAACTTGATGGCGAAGTCCGGATTGGGCTTCATCTGTTCACGCTGTTGCCTCCAGATCTCATACCGATCTTCGTTTGGCGTTTCGTTTTCATTCATGCTTGACTCTTGAGTCGGCCGGCGGAGTGTCTTGGTTAAGTTGACGTTGAAGCGAGCGTTTGGCTCGAGCGACGCGTGACTTCACCGTGCCAATGGGAGCGTCTTCAATCTCAGCAATCTCGGCTTGGCTTAAGCCGTTGAGTTCCGAGAGTGCCCACGCGGTTCGCTGCTCGGCCGGCAGGTTTGCCAGGGCCCGATCCAACATCGCGAATTCCTCTCGCTCAATGACACGCCGCGACGGATCGGACTCGATTTCGGGTTCGGATCTTGGTGTCTGGAATCGAACCGGTGACCGACATCGAGACCGCAGCACATTGAATGACTCATTCCGCGCGATCCGAAAGACCCATGTCAAAAATGAGCCTTTGCACGCATCAAAACGAGGCAGGTTCTGGTAAGCCCGAATCCAGACTTGCTGCGCGACATCCTCAGCGCCGTGTTCATCACCGACAATCCCGCGAATGAAATGCAGTAGCGATGGGGTATGACGATGCACCAGTATCTCAAAAGCCGACAAATCACCTTGGATCACACGACCAACCAGTTCGATTTGATCAGCACGATTCAAGAGGGAAGCCACACCGCAAGGACGATCAAGATGTTCATCGCAGTCTTACACCGGTCACACCGATTCGTTCCCGCAAAAACGAAAAAGTCGTTTCGGATTTCGCGTGACACAATGAAAGGTCCCAACGATTAAACTGCGGCACCTCCCCGCAACGCTTTTGACGAGGACGCCTGTGACTGTTCGTTCGCTCTGTTTCGTTATTGCGATCACTTACTGCCCGTTTTTGATTGCAGCACCACCGCAGCCGATTCCGGTTATTTTTGATACCGATCTGGGCAATGACTGTGATGACGTTTTGGCGCTGGGAATGATCCATGCCCTGCAATCGCGTGGGCAGTGTGAACTGCTGGCGGTCACGATCACGAAAGATCACCGATTAGCCGCACCCTTTGCCGATGCCGTCAACACGTTTTACGGCCGAGGTGATATTCCCATCGGTGTTTGTCGGAGCGGGGTGACCACCCACGCGGGAAAGTACAACACGCTTGCCGAGCAGACCGACGGCGATTCGCTTCGCTATCCGCATGATCTGTTGGATGGTGGCGAAGCGGAGGATGCCGTGACGCTGCTGCGGCGCACCTTAGCCAGCCAGGACGATGGGAGCGTGCGAATGATTCAGGTTGGCTTTTCGACGAATCTTGCAAAGCTGCTCGATTCACCAGCGGATTCCGACTGCGATTTGGATGGGCGCGCGTTGGTGGCGGCGAAGGTCCACAGCCTATCGATCATGGCAGGCGCGTTCGAACCGATTTCCCGCAATGGAGCTAAGCCTACGGCTCACCGCGAATACAACGTCATCAAAGATATCTCGTCGGCTCAAACCATTTGCAAAAAGTGGCCAACGCCAATCACTTGGAGTGGTTTTGAAATTGGGATCGCCCTGCCCTTCCCTCACCAAAGCATTTTGATTGACTTTCAATTCGTGAACCATCATCCTCTGGCGGATGCTTACACGCTTTATCATCCGCCTCCTCACAATCGCCCCACTTGGGATCTGACGTCGGTTTTGGTGGCTGTCTTCCCCGAAAACGGGTATTTTGAACACTCGCCGCTCGGTCGCGTTCAGATTGATGCCGATGGGTATTCCACGTTTGCGCCACAAGCCGACGGCCGCGATCGGTATTTGATTTTGGCGGATGATGCCTCCGATCGCGTTATGGAAGCTTTAGTACTGCTCTCCAGCCAACCACCTTCTCGAAGAAAGTGATTAAAAGCATTTCGATGAATGCTGGGCAAACAATCGACTCTCCTCGGCCGGGCCTTCGCATGCCGGTCCTCCCACAACAGCGTGGCGCGAGGGTGGATGTGGTCGGCTCGGTTTGTGATTTAAAGACACGAGTTGATCGCGTGTTCGCAATCGGACTTGGCTTGGTCGTCGTCATCGTGAGCTTGCTCGTACCGATTCGCGATGGACATGCGGAAACCCTAGCACCTGAGACGCTGGCCTTTTTTGAGAATAAGGTGCGGCCGCTATTAGCCAATCATTGCTTTGATTGCCACAGCGAAGAAGACGATTCGGGCGGTTTGCGATTGGACAATTTTGAAGACGTGATGCGTGGTGGTGACTCGGGCGAAGTCATCGTGCGTGGGCAGCCTGATGAGAGTTTGCTCATTCACGCCGTTCGGTATGAAGGCTACGAAATGCCACCGGACGAGCCACTTTCGGATGACCAAGTCGAAATTCTTGAGCGTTGGGTTTCCATCGGCGCTCCCTGGCCTGGCGTTGATCCGGATGCACCGATCCGCAAACGAGAACGTTTCGATGATGAAGACCGGTCCTGGTGGGCAATCCAGCCGTTGAGCAATGTCTCACCGCCATCAATTGCTCCCCGATGGGAACCGTGGATTCGCAATGAAATCGACGCGTTTATCTTGGATCACATGACGTCGCAAGACTTGGCTCCCGCCAGCCAAGCCAGTCGCATCGATTTGGTTCGACGCGTCTACCTCGATGTCACCGGCTTGCCACCCACGCCGACTCAGGTGGATCGGTTTGTTCAGGATCCTCGATCCAATGCGTATGAACTGCTAATCGATGAGCTTCTGAATTCACCCGAATACGGGGAACACGCGGCTCGGCAGTGGCTTGATTTGGTTCGTTACGCCGAAAGCGATGGTTATCGTGCCGACGAGTACCGTCCCGATGCGTATCGCTATCGTGATTACGTAATCGAGTCTTTTAACAACGACAAACCTTACGACCGATTCGTCCAAGAGCAGCTGGCCGCCGATGAGCTGTACCCAGATGACGTCAAGGCTCAGGTGGGACTCGGATATCTGCGTCATTGGGTTTACGAATGGAACATTCGCGATGCTCGCACGCAGTGGAATACGATCATTGAAGACCTAACCGACACCACGGCCGACGTGTTCCTGGGTCTCGGCCTGCAGTGCGCCAAGTGTCACAACCACAAGTTCGACCCGCTGCTGCAGGATGACTATTTTCGTTTGCGGGCATTCTTCGAACCGATGATGCCCAATGAAACCATCCTTGCCGATGCTGACGCGATCGCCGTGTGGCAACAGCAGCAGGAACGGTGGGAGCGAGAAACCAAAACGCTGCAGAGCGAGCTGGAAACAATCGAGCAGCCGATTCGAGACAAATATCGATTGATCGCCATTGATCGTTTTCCTCCCGACGTTGAAGCCATTGGGTTCAAAGCTGATCGCGATCGCACGCCTCGCGAAAAGCAGTTGGGTTATTTGGTCGAGCGACAAGTCCACGCTGAGTACGATCGCATTGATCGGTATATCAAGGGGGAATCGAAAGAGCGTCGGCTGGAACTCCTGCGAGAGCTAAGGTCGATTGAAACGCAGCCACCTCAGGCGCTTCCTATTGCAATGACGGTCACGGATGTTGGTCTTCAATCACCGCCGACCATCATTCCCAAACGAAATCACGAGGTGCAGCCGGGAGCCATCTCGCTGCTCGACCCAGAACCCATGGAGATCGATCCGCCCAGGAGCGGTCAATCAACCGGCCGTCGAGCAACGCTGGCCAAATGGCTCACCCGAGCGGACAACCCGCTTACGCCCCGCGTGATCACCAACCGGATTTGGCAGTTCTACTTCGGGCGTGGTTTGGCGGCCAATCCAAGCGATTTCGGTCGACTCGGCGGCGCTCCAAGCCATCCCGAATTGCTTGACTGGTTGGCGGCGAAGTTGATCGACGACGGTTGGCAACTCAAGAACCTGCATCGCCGCATTCTACTCTCAGCCACCTACAGGCAGGCAACATCGCACGCGGATTTTACGCGACAGCAATCGATCGATGCGGCCAACGCTTCCTACTGGCGCGGCAGCACCAAACGGATGCGTGCCGAACAAATCCGCGATTCACTGCTGTCGATATCGGGACGCTTAACAAGGGTCGGCAACGATGCGCGGCGTGGCGGACCAAGTCGACATATCGATGCTGACTGCCGCACGATTTACACGCGAGTCAAACGAAACTCACCGGATGAATTGCTCGCCCAATTTGACCTGCCTCAGTTTTTCAATAGCAACGCCGAGCGATCCACGACGACCACACCCCTGCAAGCCCTGATGATGTTCAATAGCGATCGTGTCATCAGCCACGCCCATGCACTAGCGGTCTCGGCGGGCGGATTCGAAATCAAAGATGACGCGGATTTGCAGGCCGCCATCACCGAAACTTGGAAGCGAGTGTTTTCACGGGACATTAACGACGATGAACTGCTGGCATCGTGGGATTATTTGACAGCACAAACGAAGTTGATTCGCCAGGAACAGCGTGACACGTCACTTGAATCCATTCCGATTGAAATGGCGAAGTTGCCCTATCGCGATGGCCAGGCCATCAAGATGTCGCTTGATGAGTCGTCGATGAGGCTGTCAGTGCCCCACGAAACAGCACTCAACGTGGACGACTTCACGATCGAAACGTTTTTCGAGATTCGATCGATCGCTCAGTCCGGCGCGGTGCGGACTTTAGTCGGTAAATGGGACCCCGCATCCGACCGCGTGGGTTGGAAGTTTGGCGTGACGGGGAAAGGATCACGACGCAAACCGCAAACGCTGGTTTTGCATGCGGTGGGCGATTTGATGAATGGCAAAACGGGCGAAGCGGCAATCTTTTCCGATCAGCATATTGAGCTCAATGTCCCTTACTATGCGGCGGCGAGCGTTCAGTTAGCGAAACCGGGCCAGCCTGGTGAGGTCACTTTTTATCTGAAGGATTTGTCCAACGACGATGAGCCGCTTCACGTTGCATCGATCCCGCATCAACTGACCGGTGGTTTTGAGAATCCGTCGCCATTCACGTTTGGTCGCATCAGTGGCACACGGGCGGCGCCGTTTGATGGATTAATCGATGACGTGAGGCTGACAAGCGTTGCGTTACCCCAAGATCAAATCTTGTACACCATTGAAAGCGAAAACGACGCCACGGTTGGCTATTGGCAATTTGAAAGCGATCCCGGCGTGCGGGTCAATAGCGTAAGGGCCAACAGCAGTGACCACACGTTATCGATTGACGCTCACGGTGAAGCGACGGTGCCGTGGTCCGCGTCTCAGTCCGCGTTTGTCGATTGGTGCCATGTGCTGTTGAACTCAAACGAATTTCTTTACATCGATTGATTGATATGTTTGCCTCACGTCGTGATTTCCTTCATCGAACCGGGATGGGTTTTGGGGCGACCGCGCTAAGTGGTTTGCTGCATCAGGCATCAGCCGATGCGGCGACCCGGCAACAGCGAAGTCTTCACGCTACGGCAAAGCGGGTGATCTTTCTGTTCATGGAGGGCGGTCCGAGCCATTTGGATCTGTTCGATCCTAAGCCGCTGCTGAACAAACTCGCGGGACGACCAATTCCCGTTAGCTTTGGCGAAGTGATCACCGCGATGGGCGAAATGAACTCGCCACTTTTGGAAAGCAAACGCAAGTGGCAACAACACGGTGAAAGCGGCTTGTGGGTTTCCGACTGGTTGCCCGAGACGGCGTCGTGCGCGGATGATTTGGCGGTGATACGCTCATGCGTTGCCGACGGGATCAATCATTCAGCGGGCGTTTGCCAAATGAACACCTGTTCGATATTGAGCGGTCGCCCGTCGCTGGGCAGCTGGGTGACCTATGGCTTGGGAAGCGACAATGAAAGCTTGCCCGCGTTTGTCGTGCTCCAGGACAGCCGCGCCTCGGTCGTCAACGGGCCCCGCAACTGGGGCGCGGGTTTCATGCCGGCGGTTTACCAGGGCACACGGCTGAGCGAAGGCAATCAACCGATCGCCCATCTCAATTCGCCCGACGGATTTTCCCATGTGCGTCAGTCAGGCAAATTGAACTACCTCAATCAGCTCAATCGGCACTTTGCGGAAACGCACCCGGACCAAAGCGAATTGGAAGCACGCATTGCGTCTTATGAACTTGCCTTTCGCATGCAATCCGAAGCACCGGAGGCGGTCGACATGAGCGATGAAACCGCCGAAACGTTATCGCTTTACGGTATCGATCAAAAGGAAACCGCCACCTACGGACGCATGTGTTTGCTGGGCCGACGTCTGGCCGAACGCGGCGTGCGATTCATTCAGCTTTACAGCGGTGCGGGTTCAAAATGGGATTCTCACAGCGATATCGAACGCAACCATTCCAATTTGTGCCGCAGCACCGACAAACCGATCGCAGGGCTGCTCAAAGATCTCAAGCGTCGCGGGATGCTGGAAGACACACTCGTTATTTGGGGCGGTGAATTCGGACGCACGCCGATGAGCGAACGTGGTAACGGACGCGATCACAATCCGTCGGGCTTTACCATGTGGATGGCCGGAGGTGGTGTCCGCGGTGGTCAAACCATCGG
>JBCCJB010000152.1:0-8824 GCA_039028015.1 Planctomycetota bacterium | reverse complement strand
TTTTATTTCGCCAAGCTGTGGTATCACGAAAAGCTGTATCCTTTGATCTTTGCCACCGCCGCGATCTCGCGAATCGCCAAGCTGAATCACGATTGACACCTCCGCCGAAGGTTTCGCTTTGTCTACTGGACTGCCACCGATGACGACTGCTGCGACGGGAACAGAAGCAGCTTCGATTGCCAACAGTGCGGCGACAGCGACGGGTTCAACGCGTCGCAAGACAAGTCATTTAAAAGAGGTGCCTGAAACGTTGGCAATGCGTGAGTCGCTGCGTGATCGCTGCCGCGATGTTGCAGCCCGGCTCGACCGCGATCACCCGCTGACAAAGGACCAAATGGAGCAGGTCGCTCGGCGAATGCTCTCCGAAGCGGACCTGCCCGACGCCTATCTGGGCTGGACGATGGTGATGATCAGCAGCGCGTTTTGGAAGGACTCGCTCGCGTCGGTGCCGCCCGAAAGACGATTGTTTCTACTGCCACATTGCCTAAAGCACGCCGCAGGCTGCCCAGCCGACTACGACCAATTCGGAATGAATTGCAAGGAATGCGGCGCTTGCAGCATCGCTGACTTTCGCGGGTTGGCCGAATCAATGGGCTACCGCGTGCTGGTCGCCGAAGGTTCACCCGTCGTGATGAAGATCATCGTGGGTGGTTACGTCGATGCGGTTGTCGGTGTGGCATGTTTGAACGTGCTCGAGAAAGCCATCGACAAGGTGCTGCTGGCTGGCATCCCTTGCATGGCCGTGCCGTTGCTTTCCAGCGATTGCCGTAATACCAAGGTCGACGAACCCTGGGTCGACGAAATGGTGAGAACGCCGTACGTGCCGGCGGCGAAAACGACCAAAACCTACGTGCACCTGATCCGCGAATCATCGCGACTTTTTGATGACGCGTGCCTTGCTCGTCTGGCCCCAAAAACACGCAACGCGAGAATCGAATTGGCGTTGGTTGATTCATCAGGCGAGCCTCTTCCCGAAGGTGACGTGTCGATCAATGACGCGGTTCAGCGAGCGGACTTGAAAACCGATGACGACCGTGATGAATCGTTGGCAAATCAGGAGATGCGGGAAACGCTCACACCGCGGCACCTCTCCAATGTGGATCCCATCGCCGCGACGGAGGCGATCGCGTACGACTTTCTCGCACGCGGCGGCAAACACTCACGTCCGTTCATCACCTTGGCGGCCTATGACGCCATGCAAGGTGGTGATTGCGTCGGCAAAGAAGGCCAAACGTTCGCCAAGAACCTTCCGGACGCGGTTCGGCGTGCGGCATTATCAATCGAAACATTCCACAAAGCGTCCCTGGTCCACGACGATATCGAAGATGACGACGCATATCGTTACGGAAAGCCAGCGGTTCATCACCAATTTGGCGTCGCCTCGGCGATCAATGTCGGTGACTACTTGATCGGACTGGGTTATCGACTGCTCAGCCGCTCTGTCATTGGTGACGACGTCAATGCTGAGACTCGCGTGGACCTGCTCGATTCCCTAGCGGCCGCGCACGTTCGATTGTCCGAAGGCCAAGGAGCGGAATTGACGTGGCGTGATCGCAACAACCGTGAATTGACACCGCTGGATGCACTGAAGATTTACGCGCTCAAGACGTCACCCGCCTTTGAAGCGGCACTCTACAGCGGCGTTCGCTTGGGCATGTCAAGCGATGATTCAGCCGAATCCCTAGTCGAGCCCATTCGCAAGTTCAGCCGCAATCTGGGTGTGGCCTTTCAAATCATCAATGACATTAATGATTGGGTTGGTGATGACGTCAACAAGTGCACCGCTGGTGGCGACGTGATCGCGGGTCGGCCGACGCTGTTGTGGGCACTGGCGTTACAGGAACTTCCCCAGGCCGATCGCGATGAGCTCATGTCGCTTATCCCGTCGGAAGACAATGATTCGTCCGGCGTGCTGTCGGACCATCGCCGACTGCAGATCGCACGGCGGCTTTATGATCGCGCGGGGGTCTTTGAGTTGGCGCTTCAACTGGTGGACAAGCATCAAGCTCGCGCTGAAGCGATCGCGGATGCGGTTGAACCCGTCGAATTGCGCCGCCTTCTGTACTACCTGGTCGACACGGTCTTGCAGCGACCCGAATTGCCAGCCCCAACGGTTGTTGCCCTTGGCACATGAGTCGACAGCCCACCGCACGCTATTGTGTGGTAAGCACACCAAGCGTGCCATCTTCATCAATCGCGAGCCAATGAGTCAGATCACGAATCCGTCAAAAGGCTCACCGAAGGCGCAGCTGGAATCGCTTGTGGGTGAGTTTTTTGATCCGATTGGCGCACTTGGCACATTTGATTTGGCACATCATCTTCCCGCACCATTTGACGAATTGCTCGACCATGAAGGTCATATGACGGTGACCGTTGAGGCATTTCATCGGAGCTTGGTCGATGTCGTGGTTCATCGCACGCGGATTGATGAGGCTGCAGGCGACGACGATCGTCCTCGGGCGTACCTTCGCGAAATCACGCTCACGTCGCGTGCCTCGAAGAAAGTGGTCCAGTATGGAATTGTTCGTTTGGACCCCAGTGCTTTGGCAATGGATGTCTGGCAGGAAATCGCCAGCCAGTCCACGCCGCTGGGTCGCGTTCTGATCGATCATTCCGTGATGCGTGATGTGAAACTGTGTCAGCTGTGGAAGGTCACCGCTGGCCCGCGACTGGCAAATTGTCTCACCCTCGACGAAGGCGAGGTGACTTACGGACGAACCGCAATGATCTATTGCGATGAAAAGCCGGCAATCGAATTGCTGGAGATTGTTCGCAGCCCTTAATTTTCGCTTGAAACTCTTCAGTGGCGGGCGGTTGGACCGTACCGTGCAAACCACCCGATTAGGTGTATTGAATTAACCATTCTGGATTTAGCTCAAATAACGCATCCCTAAGAATCGTTTTCAAATGTTTGACACGGCGGTCGAGGTTGCTACCATGCTCGAGATTATGACGAGTGAAGCGGTCGTACCGGCCGATAGAGTCTCCTAGCTGATGCCTTGCGGTTCAGTTCCCACCTAACAACCTACCTCCCCACCATTCTCGTGGCCGCCGCAACTTAGGTAACGCCATTGAGAATCCCGCCACCGCACGTTGTTCTTTCAAGCCAAGTCTTGTGGCGTTGAACGTTCAGCGGCACTCCCTTGCCATACGGAGTTGATTCAGATGCGTTGTTCCGGAAGCCCTTTGACGAACGGTCAAATTTTTGGACGTCGTGGATTTTTGATGGCCGGTGCCGCAGGCGGAATTGGGCTTTCATTGCCCGAGCTGCTGATGCGGCGAGCCAACGCGGAAATGAAGCACTACGACTTCATTCCGGCAAAGGCGAAGAGCGTGATTCATATTTATCTTCCCGGCGGCATGGCTCAGCAGGAATCGTGGGACCCGAAGCCTTACAGTCCGCTGGAATATCGTGGCGAGTTGGGCACGACGAAGACAAACACAGGTGAGGTGATCTGCAACTCGCTTCCCAAGCTAGCCCAGCGTGCCGACAAGTACGCGGTCATTCGGAGCATGACGCATGGGGAAGCGGCTCATGAACGTGGCACCCACAACATGTTTACCGGATACCGTCCTAGTCCGGCGTTGAAATATCCCAGCTTTGGCGCTGTGGTCAGTCATGAGTACGGACCCCGCAATAATCTTCCCGCTTACATCTGCATCCCGAACGTCCCCAACGAATATGCCGGGACCGGATATTTACCGAGCAGTTACGGCGGGTTTGCTTTGGGCGCCGATCCGGCTCGTGATGGCTTTCGCGTTCGTGACTTAAATCTGGCGGGAGGCGTGACGCCCGAACGTTTCGAACGGCGGAAGCGAGCGCTTCAAATGGTCAACCAGCGTTTTGTTTCGGCGACCTCGAGCGACAACGTGGGCGCGATGAATACGTTCTACGAGCGTGCTTACGATCTGCTGGACACGCCGGCCGCGAAAGAAGCATTCGACCTGTCGAAAGAAGACGACAAAATGCGGGATCGCTACGGTCGCAATCAGGCCGGCGCGAGAATGCTGATGTCGCGTCGCTTGGTTGAAGCTGGTGCCCGGTTGGTAACGATGACGTACGGTGGTTGGGACATGCACACCAATATCACCGACAACATCGGCCGCCAGATGCCCAGTCTGGACCAAGGGCTATCGGCCCTTTTGGATGACTTGGATTCACGCGGGCTGCTAGATGAAACGCTCGTGATGGTCAGCAGCGAATTCGGCCGCACTCCCAAAATCAATCCTGATGCAGGTCGTGATCACTGGCCAAAGGTCTTCAGCGTGATGCTCGCAGGCGGTGGGATCGCAGGTGGACAGATTTATGGCGCGTCCGACGCGACCGCCAGCGAGCCTGATTCAGATCCAGTGTCGCCAGCCGACTTGGCGACAACGATGTATCACCTGTTGGGAATTGTCGCCGACAAGGAACTGATGGCACCCGGCGACCGGCCAATCGAAATTGTCGATGGTGGCAAGGTGATTGACGGTTTGCTGAGCTAGCTCATTCGGCCATGCGTGAGCCATTGTTGGCTCCTCGACGTTCCCTAATTCAGCTGATAGCAAGCCTCTGAACTGCCGTTTCTTCAGCAGCGAGGCGGACAAAACGTTGAAAACGAATCCTCACAGTCATTATCTGTTCAAAGGTGAAGTTATGTCGCGTCGCCGATTGCTCGGTCTATTGCCAACGATTGCCCTTATCACTTTGGCCTTTACCGTTTCGGTTGATGCGGCCTTTCCCATCGTGACGCATCACAAGCCGCTGGGTGGCACTCGAGGTCAAGAGATCACGGTCACGTTTACGGGTGACAATCTGGCCGAGGTGCATCAGGTCCTAACACATCAAGCTGGATTGGACGTTGTCAGCGTCAAGTCCGTCGACAAGAAGAACGCGGAAGTCACGTTCAAGACCGCAGCCGAACTGCAACCGGGGCTGTATCCGGTTCAGCTCGTCAGTGCCTACGGCGTGTCAAACATTCGGATGATCGGTATCGGTGCATTGCCGACAGTCATGGAAGCGGAGCCCAACAGCGACTTCAGCACGCCTCAGGTCATTCCGCTCAACCACACGGTAGATGGTGTCATCGACCGCGAAGATGTGGACTATTACAGCGTCGATCTGAAGAAAGGTCAGCGTTGCACCGTCGAGGTTGAAGGGATTCGCGTGGGCTATGACCTTCGCAATCGTTACATCCTCGATCCATTCGTGTCGATTTTGAATCAGGAACGCTTCGAATTAGCGGCGAGTGACGATTCGTCGTTGCTCAAGCAAGACGGCTTGTGCAGCTACACCGCCAAAGAAGATGAAAGCGTGATCGTGATGATCCGCGAAAGCGCCTTCCGGGGTCAAAAGAACATCTGCGGTTATCGATTGCATATCGGAACCTTTCCGCGACCGATTGCTGTGCTGCCCTCCGGTGGCGTGGTTGGGAATGTGCTCGAAGCAAAATTGTTTGATGTCGATGGGTCGACATCTTCGGCGACGGTCGAATTACCTGACGAGCCGGTCGAGTACTGGCCAGTGACAACGCAGACGCCGCAAGGCATCTCGCCATCGCCCAACTGGGTGCGCGTGAGCGAGTATCCCGTGGTGATGGAAGCTGAGCCCAATAACGATTACCGCAAGGGCCAGGCAGTTGCCGTGCCGGCGTTGCTGTGCGGTGTGATCAACCAAGCAAATGACTTTGATTGCTTTACCTTTGATGCGAAGAAGGGGCAGCAGCTGCGAGTGACGGTCCATGCTCGTCAGAAGCTTCGCTCGCCGCTTGATCCCGTGCTCAATGTGTTCGGGCCCGACAACAAGACAATCAAATCAAGCGATGATATCGGCTACAACCGCGACGGGACTGTCGATGTCAGCGTAAAAGCGGATGGGCCACACACAATCCGCGTGTACGATCATTTACGCGGCGGAAGCGATTTGCATCACTACGTTGTTTCGGTGGAACCGATCACGCCTGGATTCAAGATTGATTTGAAAGAGGTCCGTCGTGATGAAGCCGTCACCGTTCCGGTCCCAGCGGGCGGACGTGGTGCGATGGTTGTTCGCGTCCAGCGGGATCGATTCAACGAAGAAATCAACTTTGAAGTTGATGATCTTCCTGAAGGCGTGACGGCACAGACGTTTCCGATGCCCAAGGGTCGCGTGGAAATTCCAATCCTGCTGGCGGCTGCAGCGGACGCCCAACTCGAAGGCAAACTGTTCAATGTCCGTGGCATTGGTGTGGCGGGATCCACGGAGGTCAACGGAGACCTCAAACAACACCACAAACTCGTTCTGGGACAGAACCGTCGAGAGCTATTCGGTTACGAGGCTGATCGTGCCGCATTGGCTGTTGTCAAACCGATGCCATTCGAAATGGAATTTGTGCAACCCAAGACACCGATTCTGAGGCGAGGCAGTAAAGAACTAGTCGTACGCGTTGATCGCAAAGATTTCACGGGACGCATCTATTTCAAAACGCTGTACTACCCACCGGGCGTTGGCGTTAACAACTCCAAACGACTTGAAGCCGATCAGACTGAAGTCACGATTCCAATCACGGCGAATAAGAATGCGGCGATCGGCAATTGGCCGCTGATTCTTCAAGTCAGCTATGGGACCTCGGGCGGAACCACAACGGTCGCTTCACCTCCCATCGATCTTGCCGTTGAGGACGCGGCATTCAATTTGACGTTTCCCCGTATCGCGGGTGAACAGGGCACAAGCATATCCTTGACTGTCGGAATCGATGCGATCCGCGACGTAGCTGGCGAGGTCACGATGACATTGGTGGGATTGCCCAACGGCGTCAGCAGTCCGCAGCCCACTCAGCCGGTTGCCAAGGGTGCGGAGTCGGTCACGTTCCCATTGGTGATCGATCCCAAAGCGAAAACGGGTCGGCACAAAACCCTGAACGTTCAGACAAGAATCGTGCGGGGCGGTGAAACGATGGTGCAAACTGACGGAACAGGTGAAATCCGAATCGACCAACCGCTGCCGGCCAAGAAACAACCCGAGAAAAAGGCCGCCCCAAAGAAAGTCGATCCCAAAAAGCCGGCCACTAAGAAGCCTCTCAGCCGACTCGAACAATTGCGTCAACTGAAGGAAGCCTCATGAGTACGTTGTTATTAGTTCGCGTCAGCATGACGCAGCGTGCCATCCAGCTGCGAGTTCGAGACTGGTTCGCGACGAAGATGAGCTCTAGGCCAACGCTGGTCTTTGTTATCGGGATCATGTTCCTTGGGATTGGCAACCTTACGGCACCAACGCTGAGCGGCGCCGCACCAGATGCGACCATTCGCCAGAGCAGTCCTCGAAAGACAATTGACCTCTCGGTTTACCCACCGGAAATCAAGCTCAATTCGGGCGACGATTTTCAAAGCATCGTGGCCGTGATGCGGTCGAGCGATGGCGTCACCCGCGATGTGACGGATCGAGTCAATTGGAAATTGACCAATCCCAAATTGGCTCGACTGGACGGGCATGTGCTACGTCCAGTTTCCGATGGGATGGGCGTCCTGCAGGCACGACTCGATGGCGGTTTGGTTGAGGTGAACGTCACCGTTTCGGGCAGTCAGGCACATCCTCCGGTAAGTTTCATCAAGGACGTGATGCCAGTGCTGACGCGAGCAGGATGCAACACCGGATCATGCCATGGTGCCGCCAGTGGCAAAGATGGATTTCAACTGAGTTTGTTCGGCTATGACCCGCTTGGTGATTACCAACGCATCACGCGTGAGATCGGCGTGCGGCGAATCAATTTGGCCGTGCCTTCCGAGAGTCTCTTTCTGAAGAAGGCTATTGGTAGTGTTCCACATACAGGCGGCAAACTATTCGAGTCCGATTCGGATTACTACGAGACAATTCACTCTTGGCTCGCTGATGGTGCCCCAATCGATCCGCCCGACGCACAGCCGCCCGCCGTCGAATCGGTAGCGATTTATCCTTCGCAAGCGGTGATTCAAGGTTCCGGTCAAACCCAACGCATGGTCGTGGTCGCCACCTACGCTGATGGAACGACTCGGGATCTTTCTCGCTTAGCTGCCTTCTCAACCAACAATGCCTCAGTCGCGGGAACGGACCAAGATGGTTTGGTGACCGCGGGAGACCGTGGCGAAGCTTTCGTGATGGCTCGCTTTGAAACACACACCGTCGGCAGCCAGGTTTTGACACTGCCGCGGGACCTGAGCTACACGCCCCCAAAGAGCAAGGCTGACAATTACATCGATCAACTCGTTGGCAAAAAGCTTCAACAGCTTCGCATCGTGCCCAGTGACCTCTGCACCGACGAGGAATTCCTTCGTCGTGTGACCATTGACATTACCGGGCTGTTGCCAACGGAAGCCGAGTTTCAGCGATTCATTGCCGACCCGGCCGAAGACAAACGCACGGCGCTGGTCGATCGACTTTTGGAACGCAAAGAATTCAGCGAGATCTGGGCGATGAAGTTTGCTCAGCTCTTAATGATTAAGTCGTCGAACCAAGTCAGCAAGAAATCGGCGTTGCTGTACGCGACCTGGCTCACTGACCAGTTCGCTCGAAATGTTCCGATCAACGATATGGTGAAGGATCTGCTGACGATGTCGGGCGGCACCTTCACTCATCCCGCGACCAATTTTTACGAGATCGAACGGGACACGCTTAAAACATCTGAGAATGTGGCGCAGGTGTTTATGGGCATTCGAACCCAGTGCGCTCAGTGTCATAATCATCCATTCGATCGTTGGACGATGGACGACTATTACGGCTTCGCCGCGTTCTTCTCCCAGGTGGGACGAAAACAAGCCGAGGATTACCGCGAGAAAATCATCTACAACCGTGGCAGCGGCAGTGTCAAACATCCGGTCACGCAAAAGACTG
>JBCCJB010000151.1:0-8841 GCA_039028015.1 Planctomycetota bacterium | reverse complement strand
TCGCAAACGAAATATCACTCTGCCATCCATTCAGCACTTTCAGACCGCCGATCAGCCCCTCATTCAGTTTTGATCATTTCTATCACCGGCACGTTGACTGCCGTGGGCGAGTCAAGCGTGACTGTGGAATCGAACCCATTCGGGTACGAGGTGTATGTTGGCGATTTCACGCGTCGGCAATTGCAAAGCCAAGTGGGTCAGTCGATCCGCTTGCACACGCTCGATTACATCGAAGGCAATACGCAAGGCGGTCGGTTGACACCACGCCTCGTCGGTTTTCAAACGCCCCCTGAGAAAGAGTTCTTTGACTTGTTCTGCAGCGTCGATGGGGTCGGCGTCAAGAAAGCGCTTCGTGCAATGGTTCGTCCCGTGAAAGAACTCGCGGTGATGATTGAAGATCAAGATGCAAAAAGTCTTTCAGCATTACCCGGCATTGGACCCGCGACCAGCGAGCGAATCATTGCCAAATTGAGACGAAAGATGGCCCGTTTCGCGCTGATGGTGGCACAGGGCGAACTAGCAGAATCCAGCGGCGCAACGACCCCCGTCGTGACGGAGACCTTCGATGCGTTGCTAGCCTTAGGTCACAGTGAATCGGATGCGAGACGACTGATTGACGAGGTGACCGACACCAAAAAGAAATTCAAAGATGCCGAGTCGATGCTGATGGCGATTTACCAACGCTCAAAGTGAACCGTCTGCTCACAAAACGCATTGAAAGGTTGCCGGATAGCCCCTAGCTTCTCTAGCCGATTTATTCTTTTCATTCGGCTTATTTGATGCGGTGGGGTTCCGATGGCTGCGACAGTTGGGGTTCGATGGGGTTGGTATGGCAAATCCGTTTTCTCTGCGGAGATACTCGCTGCGATAATCCTTGCTGGCTGGCTGGGTCCCGCCGTTTTCGCCGAAGCGCCGGCCGATTTGGCGTCGCAGCAGCATCTGATCACCGAAATGCGTCCGCTGGCGTCGTCGATAACGCCAGCGATTGCTTGGCACGAGGATCTCAATTCAGGATGGGCTGCTTCGAAGCGAACCGGACGCCCGATGCTGATCTTCATCACCACGGAGCCCTGTCGATTTTGTGATGCGATGAAACGCAACACGCTTTGCAACCAAACGGTCGCCCAACGCTTGGCGGCTCGATTTGTGCCGATTCGACTTCAACGGGCCAAGCATGCCTCCGTGTTGTCACGCATTGCCGTGAAGACTTACCCGACAACGCTGGTGGCGTTGCCAAAGGGCAAAGTCGTCGATTATCGGGAAGGCTATCAGCCGCCCGCTGAATTCACGGCGTTGCTCAACACAGCCGACACGCCAAATGACGATGAGCTAGCACGACACTAATGTGATCGCCGCCCTCGGTGAGGATCCGCTGGGAAATCACCTGGGTCGATTCAAAGTGGCCAGCACGCTCCGCTGTGGTGATTCACAAAACCACGTCGAAGTGATTTCCGAGCTGTGTCTCAACGAGGATCTGATTCACGTTTCGATCTCGAATCCTTTTCTTGGTTCCCGACGAAGCATGCTCTGAGCCAACGGATCATCGATGATCGTTTCCGTCTCGGGTTTCCAACGGAGTGTTCGACCGAGTCGTCCCGCAATGGCTGCCAGGTGACACGTTGTTAGCGCTCGATGATGACTGAACACATCCGAATTGGGCCTATCGCGTGATTGCAGGCAATCAAAGAAATGATGCACGTGTCCGGCTGAACCCGAAAGATCCTCGTCGATCCCTTCGGGAATCCCAGATAAGAATTGCTTGACAATCGTGTCGGGCAGTGGATCGCGTTTGAGCGTCTCAACCGGCTGCCCAGACAGACTTCGACGATTCACAAAGATCCGGCCCTCGCTGCCTTCGATCAATATTCCATTGCGTGCGTTACTCTGGATCGATAGATGAGCACCATCGTCGTATCGCACGTTGAATTCAAATTGTGTTGCGGTGTTGTAGCGATCCGGTGCAACAGGTTGTCCATCAAGCATTGCAACCGGATGCGTCACATTGATCGGTTCGATACTGACGGGGCCCGTTTCGGTCTTACCCAGTGCCCAAGTCGCAATGTCAACATGATGGGCGCCCCAGTCGGTGAGTTTGCCGCCCGATGTTTCGTACCACCACCGGAACTCATAGTGGCCGCGTGACCAGGCGTTCGTTTCGTTTTTCGCACCGGCCAGATATCGGTATGGCATCTCGGGGGCGGGGCCAACCCATTGATTCCAATCAAGCGTCTTCGGAGCGACTGCCACGGGAATGGACGGGCTGACTGGCGAACCACCAATGCCACACTCGATGCGTTTGAGTGTTCCCAATCGACCAGACCGAGCCAAAGCGACGGCGGTCCGCATCGCGAGATTGGTTCGCTGCTGCGTGCCCACTTGAATGACCCGGTTTGTTTGCCGGGCTGCTTCGCAGATTTGCTTGCCTTCGTCGATGGTCAATGACAAAGGCTTTTCACAATAAACGTCCTTGCCAGACTTCATGGCTTCGATGGCAATCTTGGCGTGCCAATGATCCGGCGTGAAAATCAGCACCGCATCAATGTCATCGCGATCAACGATCGTTCGATAATCGGAAGACGCAGCCGGTTGGAATCCGTTCCACTGTTTGATGAGCTTCACGGCCGCCGTTAATCGATCGGTGTCGACGTCGCAGACGGCCACGGTATCGGCATATTTTGCAAAATTGGCGCCGACGCCATAGGTGCCGCCGTTGGCAAGTTGCCATCCCCAGCGACTGCCACAACCGACCACCGCAACACGAGGTCGGGCATTGGCCGATTCAAATCCGGTCGCACGACGCAGGCCATGGATGCTGGCAATGGCCGCCGCGGAGACGCCTATAAAACTTCGACGGTTGCGGGTGATTTTGGGAGCATGCAGATCGAAGAACATTTGATGACGCGTGTGCAGAGAATTGAAGAAACAACAAAGCGGTGATGTTCAATGCCTATCCATACTCGGCACACCGTTGGGCGTCCGCGTCATCCCTGCTCGTTTGCTTACTTGACATCCGCCAGTGTGATGATGCGTTGCCGTGGTCAAATCCGCCTACAATCATGGTTGCTTCAGTAGTTCGACCAGTGGGGTAACCGAAAACGCGATGCCATCTTTTGACCAAGCCGTGCGACGATCATCAAACAGTTTATTGAGTTTTCTCATCGCGATGGTGGGAGTGCTGATTTGGGATAGCTCGCTGATTGAGGGCAGTGATGCCGAAAGAAAGGATTCATCGTCGACTGTCGGAAAATGGGTCCTCACGGAGTTTGACCGGCCGTTCTTATTTGCTTACCTGTCATTTGAAAATCATGTGACTCACGACTCAGGCGTCGTGCGAATCAAAGCAAAGGATGGTCGCGGTGGAGCCGGAATCGAATTCACTGCCGATCTATCCGACCATCGTGATAAGAGTCCTGTTGTTCGCGTTCGACTACGCGACGGCAATCAATCAAAACAGTTCAAGTTGATTTTTAATGACGAACAAGAACGCAAGAGCGTCTTTGTTTATGAACTAAAAGACGCGTCGCAAACCAAGTTTACTGAGTTAATCCCGGTTGGAGCAAAGGCACTGTCGGCTGACGATTTGGACTTGCGTGCCCTGTCCGGGCTGCAAGTTCAAGGTGCATGGACCAACGATTCAGTTGATCTCGAATTCGACCAAATCGTCTTAATGCCTGCGAACCGGTCGATGTTGGCATCTCGCCGCGAAGCAGAATTGATCGCCATCAAGAAGGCGGAGCAACAGCGTCAGCGTGAACGAAAGGCCGCAGCTGAAAAAGCGAGAAAGCTCGAGCAGGGACTGGCTCATCCTAGCGATGGACCGGAAGTCATTCACATTGGAATGGCTGGCGAGCGGTTGATTGGTTTGGAGATTCAAGCCGGTCGCATTTCGCCCAGTCGTCCCATGAAATACGAATCCCAAGATGGCGATCGGCTGAAAGAAACGGGCAAACCGCAACTGGCCTGGAAAGACGGCCGGCCCGCGATCGTTCCCGGTGCGATCGAAGTCTTTCGAAACGACGCGAAGGGCCGACAACGAAAGTTGGGCGTGCTCGTTCAGCAAGCTGGTACCGTTTGGAGCCAACAACGAGTCGGCGAGCCGCTTGATCTGGACGTGATTGATAAACCGGAAGCGTACCGGATTTCGATCGATGGTCGCGACGCATTTTCGCCGCTTGCTGTTTATCGAAAGAGCAAACCCAATTCAGTCGCAATGGTCAGCGGTGATGTCACGGGGCAACACTTTGTTTACTTGAAGGTTCCGCAACCCCTCGCGGGCGACGCGAGCGTGAAGGTCGAACTGTTTGGACTCAACACACGACAGCCATTCGTTGAGTTCAAAAACGACTCCAAATCGGTCCGAAGTGAAGCGATTCATGTTAGCTACTTGGGATATCGGCCTACCGATCCGGTTAAGCGTGCCTATGCGTCGCTGTGGACGGGGACGGGAGGTGGTCAGACGCCGCGAGTCGATCGATTTGAATTGCTGAACGAATCTGGTGACATCGTCTTTGAAGGACCATCACGTTTGGCGATCGCTCAGACTCAATCCGAGCCATTCGTCAATGAAAAGAATCACACGCAGGCCGACGTTTACCATCTCGATTTTGGCGAATTTCGGACATCCGGTCGCTTCCGCGTTCACGTGCCGAACTTGGGAATCAGCTATCCATTCGAGATTCAATCCAACCGTTGGTCCGATGCCTACAAGGTTTCGATGCATGGATTCCTTTCGCACCGAAGTGGACTGGAGCTCGGTCCGCCGTTCACCTCATACCTTCGGCCCCGCAACATGCATCCAGATGATGAAACGTTCAAGGTTTTTGAAACGGATGTCACGATTTGGGATGGTGAGTCGGATGCGATTCGTTCAAGTCTGACCCGGTTGTTGGGAAAAGATCTCGATCCATCGCGACTGAAGACGCTGCCGCGAGCTTGGGGAGGCTACATGGACGCCGGTGATTGGGATCGGCGGAGCCAACATTTGGTCTGTTCGCTGCGGCTATTGGAATTGATTGAAATCGCACCCTCGATCGCTGCGGTTCCGCTCGCGTTGCCCAATGGCGAAGCAACCAATGCCATCCCGGACACGTTGGACGAAGTGCTTTGGAATGTGAGCTTCTTCAAACGGCTTCAAGATTCCGAAGGCGGTGTGCGCGGTGGTGTTGAATCGACCGCGCATCCTCGCCCCGGCGAAGCCAGTTGGCAGGAATCGTTATTGGTCGGTGCGTTCGCACCTGATCCGGAAACCACGTTTCGCTATGCGGCAACCGCCGCCCGCGTCTCGTGCGTCTTAAAGCGTTTTGACGTCAGCGGCGACTTGGCGACGCAATATTGGGAGTCAGCCGAGTTGGCCTGGGATTGGGCCGAGGCAAACGGCCCAGGGATCATCGCAGACGCCATCAGTCGAAACGCAAACAAAGCAGGTCAGGCAAAGGAAGCCACGCAGTCAATGCGATCGCTTGCAGCAATCGAGTTGTTTCGCCTCACCGGAATGTCCCGCTACCGCGATGCCATCGATCGCGATGTGGTTTTGTCGAACGCGGATCACGCGATGGCGTACGCGTTGATTCCCCGCGACCAAGCTGACGCGGGTCTGCGGTCCGACGCGATTAACTTCATTATTCAACAGGCCGATGCGTCTCTGGATTTTTGCGGGCGCAATGGTTTCAACATCGCGTTATCGGCTCGTTATCTGCCGATGATGGGCTACACCTGCATTTGGTCGACGCCCGGATCCGTCACGCCACCGGTGTTGCCGCGGGCTCACTACCTGACGGGTGAGCCTAAATATTTGGAAGGCACGATTCTGTCGTGCCAGTATTCCGGTGGTGCTAATCCGATGAACCTGTGTTACACGACGGGCATCGGCGAGCGGCAACCGCTTGCCCCGCTGCATCTTGATTGTCGCCGCAGCGGTCAGGAACCGCCGGCAGGGATCACGGTGTATGGCCAGAGCGATCCGGCGATGGACTATGAATTCGACCGATTCGCCCACACGTGGTTTCTCAACCGCTTTGGCGGCGTCGATTCGCACGCTTGGCCGACTGCCGAGGCCTACATTGATTTGGGCAATTGGCCATCGATGAACGAATACACTGTCCACCAAACGTTTGCGAACACCGCGTACACCTGGGGCTATCTCAGCGGTCGATCGCCGACACGTACAAATAGGCCACAACGATGAGGCGTGAACGAACGATTCTCCGACGAGAAATGCTCTAACGTTTGCTCAGAGCGAATTTCTGTCCGCGTAGAGCTGTCGAAATTTTGCGATGGAAAAAAGAAATCGGCCGGCCATGAATGGCCGACCGATGGTATTTGTATAGGTTTCGGCAAGATGGCTGAACTGCACAGATAGGCCGTGTTACACAAGCCAGCCCTCAGCTAAGTACGAGGCCCGCACGGCAGAAATGCCTAATTGACCTGTGTATTCCGTCGTCGACGTGTCAAAAACCCGATTCCGCCTACGCTCAAGATTGCTAGCGACGAAGGCTCAGGAATGACCGTTGCAACGGTGCTGAACTGAAGATCGTAGTTGCGAGCCACTACCGTACCGCCAATCGAAGACGAGTTGTCGAACGTGACGGTTGGGGAGAGTGCAAACGAAATCTTGTCCTGGATAAACTGGAAGTTGCCAGTGTCGGGAGATAAAGCAGACGCCAGCGCTCCATTCACCTCAACACTGCTGTCAATATCTCCGGCACGACCAAACGCCGCCGTAGCTGCAGTGAATCCATCAAAGACAATCGTGTCCCCAAGATCCGTAGTTGTTCCGCTCACGTCGATGACGCTGAATTGAATATCATTCAAATTTCCAAATCCAGTGTCGACACCCTGGTTCATTGCTCGCGGTAAGCCACCATCGAGACCGACCTTGGTCGCCTGCAGCGTGAAATTCACCGTGTCATTGGCAGTCAAATCACCGTCAAGATCGAGATTGGAGTAAGTGATTTCAAATGAAAGCGGGTCCGATGAAGTATTTACTCCTGGAAAAGCACTCCCATTTAACGTTCCGGTGGCGTCAGCATGTCCAAAAATCCCACCAGAGCGAACATCGAAGTTGACGATGGTGACCGTGGCCGCCTGCGATGTTGACATCAATGCTGCGATGACGAGTGCAGCGGTTAAAAATCGAACCATTAAAAACCTCACAAGTAAAAATTTACACCTCTCGAACGGTAGTTACGAGTTTCTCCGATGTCAATCATGAAAAATTGAGAAATAAATCGGACTCGAAAGGATGGGAGCTCTTTGCCAGGTTGTTGGAGGCTCTGCGCGAGGTTGGGGTGAGGTTATTGAAAAATCACTCTGTAGGACCATTTTTCGATATGTTTGGCTGTGTTTTCTCTATCGATTAGTTCTCACTTGACCCCTTTCTAGTTGCTGTTGCCGTGAAAACGTCTCTCAGCCGGTAGATCGAACCGTCACCGGTGTTGCTATTGGTTGGGCTGATGCATGAATTTCGCAGGCTTGTTCCGTTGATCGAAAAATCATCGGTCGATGAAATTCGCCAGCGGTTTGATGGCGATGTCGAGCGATTTAGCAATCTTGATACCGGTCAGGTGGCGACCGTTGATGCGCCTCTGGCGATGGAATTGATCACGAAAGCGGCCATCGCATCGACTCCCAATATGCAACGCGTGCTCGATGTGGGATGTGGTGCCGGCAACAACACGCTGAAATTGCAGCAGCTGCTCGACGGTCACTTTCATGCGGATCTGCTCGATTTGAGTCAGCCGATGTTGTTGCGAGCCAAACAGCGAATTCGCGACGCTGGCATCACTGAAATCACACCGTGGCACGGCGATTTTCGCGTTCTCGCATTGCCGGAAACAGCCTACGACGTGATCTTGGCCGCGGCCGTGCTGCATCATTTGCGCGACGATGCGGAGTGGGAATCCGCGTTTTCAAAATGCTTCCGGTGTCTCAAACCCGGTGGGTCGATTTGGATCACGGATCTTGTTTGGCACGAGACCTCGGCCATTCAGTCACTCGCTTGGCAGCGATACGGTGAGTATTTGGTCGCCCATGGTGGGGAAGCCTATCGGGACCAAGTGTTTGCTTACATTGATCAGGAAGACTCGCCTCGACCGGTGACGTATCAGCTGGAGCTGTTGCGTCGCGTTGGATTTGAATCGGTTGAGCTGCTGCACAAAAATAGTTGTTTCGCTGCGTTTGGTGCGATCAAAGCGACCCGCTGAAGTTCAGATCTCAAACGTTCGTGCGATCCAATCTTGTTCCCACACTGCTCATTGTCGGAACAAGAACATTGATCCGTTATCAGCCACATTAAACATGGGTCTTCTGTAGCGATTGGCGGGATGGCATCCGCCGGGACGAAAGACGATCCCTACACCGATGTTCCAACCTTCAGCCTCGGTGTCTTCGAGTGCCACCTCGTCACCTGGTGAAAAGAACGTCGACGACGCGGTGAACGACCACTTTGGATCGAGCGGGATTTCGACTTCGCTACCAACAATGAAATGTTCTTGTTCGGTGCCGCCAATGAAGCTGGTCCACGAACCGGAATGACCAAACGATCGTCGATAGAACCCACGATATTGATCGGCCGCCACGATCACATCGTCAACGTCGAATGTCGCACCGGCGTCATCGGTGACCGTTCCGATGCTGCGAGCATCATCGACGCCTGCCATGAACTGAAATCCGAACGCATGGCATGCCGACGTTTTCCAGCTCAGTTCGCCACGCAACTGCACGACGTCGATGTTGTGATACCAGTCCTCATTGACATAATCGACAACCAGGCCGTACTGCAGGCCGTAGTCGACACGACGAAACAGGCCGGTGGTCAGAAAAATTTGCGTCCGCTGGCCGTCG
>JBCCJB010000150.1:0-8846 GCA_039028015.1 Planctomycetota bacterium | reverse complement strand
TTGGTCGAACGAGAAGCCCTTTCGGTCGGTCAAGATCAGAATCAGCGCGCACCCCGACCGATCGAATTTCAGCAATGATGAAATTCATGAATCGACGGAAGTCATCCAGGATGCGTAAGTCGTTCAAATACCGGGGTTTCTAGCGGGCGAAAACTCTGCCAAGCAACCGACAAACATGAAGCATTTCGTCGGCTCATTGCGATCAGCGCACTGATATAGGAACACTACGAAAGCGGATTGCCAGCTAGCAAGCACAATGTCAATGTCATCAGACAACGCCAGCCAAGGAGTTCGTGCCGTTTTTAAGTCGCTCAGAGGCAAGCGTTTACAGCACCCGCCCAGCGCAGCTGAGAGGGTCGAAATCGAGCATTAAGCGAGATTTCGGGGAGGGCCCCTGCGTGACGCACAGAGGTCCTGACGCGCAACGATTATCCCTCCCCGACGAGGCTTCGCCCGTCGACCCTGCCCCAAACAAGTTTGGGGAGGGTTCAACAACGCAAGTCTCCACAAATACGGCACTTAAAAACGACACGACCTCCAAGGATCAACGTGTGACAATTTTGAGGGGATCGCGCACTGCCTGACATTGACGCGGCGTCGATTACTACGCTAACGATGACAAGAGTCGCGTGGCTCCGGCCTCATTCCGCCCTCCACCCATAAAAGTTGATTCCATGACGTGTGGTGATCGATCTCCTCTGACCAAGCTTGGCCTGACTGCCCTGATTGGGTTGCTCTGCAGTCTGACCGTTGCTCCCTCCGCGATGGCACATCCCGGCCACGGCAGTCATTCGTCTTCGATTCATGCCGATAGCATTTGGCACTACGTCAGTGAACCACTTCACGTCCTGCCGATCGTGATCATCGCTTTGGCCACAATCGTTTGCCTTAGCATTCGACAGAAACGTGCAACAACGACCCGACTGAGATAAAGCGTTGCGCAATCGACTCAGCGGGCAACGATGGTTGATCACCCTGGTGTTCTTGTCGTTGGGTGCGTCAACAAGCGTGACGTTTGGTCAGGGTTTGATGGGCGGGTCCGGCATCGAGATGCCCGTCTCATATTCCATTCCGGGTGTGGTCGTCTCCCAATCGGATTCATCACCAAGCCGAATCGATTACCAAACTCGCTCAACATTCAAGTCTGATTTTTCGGATCCACAGCAACGGGCTCGCTCAAGCGAAGGTTGGATCGAGTCAAGACCAGAAGTCATTGCACACCGCTCGATCGGCGCGATCCCATTTCGCGATGCGGATCACTACGGTCATTCGAAGCCACTAGATGAATCGGCCGCATTCAGTCTGCGCGAATTCCGACGGATCGCCGCCCGCTCACAGCCGATTATTGCTCAAGTTGCCAATACGAACGCGGATCTCGTGCAACGTTGGGTCGAGGTCAACCGTAGACGTCGGTTACGCGGGCAACAACTTGCCACGGCCGAACAACGTCTTCAAACCACACAACAAGATTTCAGCAACGCGCAAGCAAAGCTCAAGCAATACGGACTAACCGGCGTGATGGGGCGACTGCTTCGTCGCAAACGTGATGAACTCAGCACCTGGCAGATCCAAGAGAGCAACATCCAGGCGGTTCGCCAAGACATGGACGCGGTTCGTGTCGAGGAATTGGAACTCGAACTAATTCCTTACAGCGGCATTGATCCTGCCAAGGAAGCATCGCTGATTCTTGCGGGGAAAGGTTCCAACTCAACGACATCAGGCGTCCGTCTGCAACTGGAGTCTTTATTGGGACAACGGTATCAGTGGCTCTTGGCATTAAGAGCGGCCTATCAGCAGGATCATCAGAATCTGGCGGACATTGATCGTGTCCGGCGCGAGTCCACCGCACTAGCCAAAACCTATCGTCAGTTCATCAACCGACATGTGACATGGATCCCCGAAGACGAGCCGATTGGACTTCAGGATGTGATGAACCTGAAAGCCGGGTTTGCGGCCCTTTTCGATCCAAGTCGCAGCGCAGATGCCGGGCCGACGCTCAATCGCAAGTTCACAACCGAGACGGTATCCGCGATCAGCTTGCTGGTTCTCATCGTCGTCTTGTTGATGATTCGATGGCAATGCAAGCGATGGCTTGCCGCAATCGCCGACAAACGAAAGTTGAAATCGACCTCGGTTGGCTGGAAACAACTGCTATGTGGCATCGGGACGGTCGTGATTGCCACAATCGTGCCCTGTTGCCTGTATGCCTTCTCACGTTGGTTGGGCAGTGGGATCGTCAGCGAGTCAACGCTTCACAGCTCGCATGCTTTTTCCGTGGCGTCGTTGATTGCTTTGGCGATTGAAATGCCGCGACAATCTTTTCGGTCAAAAGGTTTTCTTGACCAATATTTGAAAGTGGACTTACCGGGCCGGTCAAACGCCTTCCGCTATCTGACGCTTGCCGCGTTTGTGTTTGTCATCGGTGGCTACGCTATCACCATTATGTCTTCGATCGACCATGGCATATGGCGTGGTGGAATTGCGAGAATGGGTTTCTTGGTGCTGATGCTAGCGCTGGCCTGGACGATGCACTTGATGTTGCGACCCAAGGCCGGTTGGGCCGAGCCCATCATCCGTCAACTGGGCGGCCGCGTGATTCATCGGGCCAGGTTCGCGCTGTACGCACTGGGAATCGTGATACCGCTATTGCTTGCCGCTCTCGCCTCGCTCGGTTACGGCTATACCTCGCGAGCGATTCTTGCACGATTGCTGTGGACAAGTTCAATTGTGATCGCGGCCGCGCTCATCTGGCCCGGCACGTGCTTTTTCGCATCAAACGTTTGGCATGCCTTGACCGATCGTCGCGAGGCGAAAGAGGCTCGTCATCATGGCACCACGGAAATGGACGCACTGGCCAACCATTTTCTTGAGCTCAAGCATCATCTTGCCTTCTTATCTCAGTGCGGACTGATCTTGATGGCGTTGGCGATCCTGGGATGGATTTGGCTTGATGCCTTACCCAGCACGCAGTTAGGCAATCCGGTTTTATGGACATCGGGTAGCAACGATTCGCCGGTTACCACATCGGATCTCGTTCTCGCCGCGGCGTCCATCTTTTTGGCGTTCCAATTTGCTCGTTTGTTGCCCGCTTTGTTTGACGCGTTGGTCTTGCAGCGCGTTTCCTTCGACGAGGCGATGGAGCACCTATTGCTCGTCGCTGGCCGCGTCGCATTGTTTAGCATTGGCTGCGTCATTGCATTCCGGCTTCTGGGACTTCAATGGCAAACGATTCAGTGGCTTGCCGTTGGACTGACGGTCGGCATTGGATTTGGCTTGCAGGATCTCGTTCGCAATTTTTTTGGCGGCTTTGTCGTCTTGTTTGAAAAACCAGCGCGTTTGGGCGATCGCATTACCATCGGTGAAATCACCGGTCGCGTCGCCATGCAGCGTCTCCGGACCACGTTATTGTCCGACGATGACGGTCGCGAGGTAATAGTACCCAACCAGCGTTTTGTCAGCGACGACGTGATCAACTGGCGGGCCTCTGGCAGACTCAAGTCCATCAAGATTGAACTGTCGGTCACTCGGGATCGACGCGCCGCCGACATTTGCCGAAGTTTGCAAGAGCTAACCGCGGAACAACCCTGGGTGCTCGTTACGCCGGCACCCAGAGCCACGTTGATGTGTGTGGGCCGCCGTTGGCAGCGTGTCGAAATCCACGCGTGGACGGACGATTCCGGTCGTACGTCGGAGTGTCGCAGCGACTTGTTGCGAACACTTAAGCGGTATTTATCAGACAATAATTGGTTAGGTGATCATCAGCCAAAACAACCGCTTCCAGAATTGGACCATTCCCAAGAACTGGAAGATGTTTTTGGCCCTGCGCGTCGCCGAGATCGCAAACGCTCGGCATAGTTGCGATTGTCGTTGTGCCCGCATTGACAAATCGAGCCGCATCAGCGACTCTGCCGATCGTCGTGAATGCGATACTTCACCGCGGGATGGAGCAGCCCGGTAGCTCGCGAGGCTCATAACCTCGAGGTCGTCGGTTCGAATCCGGCTCCCGCAACTTCTCTGAAAGTTCCAAACGCTTTCAGACCAATGCGTGAACGAAAGGTCGACGTGAGATCCACGTCGGCCTTTCGTTGTTTGTGACCAGTAAACTGCGGTGCTCCAGCTTCATTCGCGAGTCCACAGGGTTGTTGATTGCTCGGGCTCCCGACGTAGAAACCACAGCATTAAATTTCGCGGGAGCCCTCTGATACTCAAGTTGTGCTGGCGGAATGGCTTACTGAGTTAGAGGCCGTTTGAATACCAAGCGACGCAGATTTGACGACGACGATAATTGAGCGGGCAAGATCGCGTGGCTTGCCGCGTCACCCCCGCTATCACGGTGGCCGCCTGCAACGAGATGCGTGAGACCGGCTAAGCAGTGACGTTGCAATGTCGAATTAACATTGAACCAATGTGGCATTCGAGCTTGCCTGCAACGTCAGTGCCAATGTGGAAAACGTTCGCTCCGATGACGACTTTCCATGAAAATCGCAGCATCTTCTCCACGAGGTTCCGTCATGTTGACACCTCTCTGATGCTCGTCATCGCCGAGTGCACGGACAACGAAACAGGCGATATGAAAGTCGTCCGCCAATTCTGGTCGAGATTTTCCATGAGCGAGAAACGACGACGGCATTCAACCGAGTAGAGCTCCAGGAAACTGTCCCACACCAAGACAATGCTCGCGGCCAGTAAGAGACTTGGCGACCTGCCGCTGAAGCTCGAAGCCAGCGAAACCGCTCTTATCCGTTGGCCAAGGAACGAAAATCAATGAAATCGGTCCAGGCGCGTTGGCTATCATCACGCGTGCGATGAAGTGAGTTGCAGAAGCGAGTCACGTTACAGTACTTCGTCCGATGAACGACCTGCGGTTTAAATTCGGCATGCCACTTTCGAACAAGTGGCTTTTCGACTTGCATGTTACCCTTCGTAGTGACACCCGCGGGCGGACTTGGAATTGAATTGGCTATGACGGGAAACGGCACAGGCGTTCAAAAGTCGACTGAAGCCTCGGATTCACTTCGGCGTCGAATGATCGATGTCTGTTTGCTGATGGAGAGTGATCTTTCCTACCCGCATACAACGAAAACGCTGGCGGAGTATGCGGGCGTTTCACAGTACTATTTCCGACACGGTTTCAAGAAAGTGGTTGGTGAGACTGCGATCGCGCACTTGACTCGTTTGCGTATGGCCAAAGCCGCGTTGGCGCTTAAAAATTCCGATGCCTCCATCACGGAGATTGGTATCGAGATCGGCTATGGCGCGAACTCCTCGTTCACACACGCTTTTCAACGGATCTATGGTTGCTCGCCGTCTGAATACCGCAGGCAACAAACTCACCAGCCCTATTGGATCTTGCTCCAGGGAACACGGGTCAGCGTCGATGCCGAAGCACTTGCAGCCTGTCCTCTGACGTTACAGATTCGAACCGAACCAACACGACGGATTGCGTTGATGCGGCACGTCGGCAGCATGAAATCCATGCCACTGGTTTGGCCGAAGATGCTCGATTGGTGTCGCGGTCATTCTTTGCTGAACGAAACCGCGACGCTATTTGGGATTCATCGGGACGATTGGAATGAGGCGGATCCGGATGGATTCGACCGTTACCGCTATGATGCCGCGATTGCGATTGCTCCCAACCTGGAGGTCGATGACCAGGCCAATGCGACCTACTTGCCCGGCGGCGAAGTTGCCGTGGTTCGCTTCGAAGGGTCACTCAAGCAACTCGACACGACTTGGGACACGTTCGTCAATCAGTGGCTTCCCGCAAGCGGCTATCAACCTCGTCAGGGTTATGCTTACGACATTTACAACACGGACCTGATGATGGGTTCCAAACTTTCGCTTGTGTTGAAAACCCTCAAAGGCATCCGCTGCGAATTGTGCATCCCGATCTCACGCAAACCGATCGCCATTTCGAAACCGGAGTGACGACGTCAAACTTGGCGATCGTCCGCTAGTGGTCATCAATATTCTAAATTTGGGTAGCCGCAGTTCGCCAGAACGCGGATCGCTCAGCGGGGTCCGGCTTCTGGCGAAGACCAGCTACGGCTCGGAACCCAAAAAAATTGACGAAGCACTAGCCTTACACCAACTGAAGTTCCAGCACATCATCGAGAAAGTTGGTTAGGACGTTGTCTATTGAATCCGAATCAATCGTATCGAATGCGCCAGAGCGTGAGTCATATTCAATCACGCCAAAGCGATCATCTGCGTCAGGAACAATATCACTATTAAGCTCGACCTGCAGTGTGCCTGACAAGTTGGCATTTCCAGTGATAACCAGTCGATCAAAATCATCGCCGGCCGCCACGCCGCCGATCTCAACGAACAGTAGACCTCCAGAAAGTTGCGTGTAGTTGCCGTCGATCGTGAGCAAACCAGCTGATGACCCGGGCGCGACAACGCCATTGGTGCTGATGACATCGCCCTGCAAGATGCCTCGCCCTTGCAACGTTCCACTCTCATCCAGATTCAGACCTCCGGTGAACTCAAGCGTGCCATCCACGATATCGATGGTCCCGCCCTGATCGATGAACGTGGCGGACACGCGAGCCGATGCACCTGTTGTTTTCACGAATCGGCCCGCATTGCGGATTTCACCCGCGCCTTGTAGTCGACCACTCTCAAATAGGAAGCTGCCGCCGGCCAAGTTGTTCAGTCGTCCATCGCTGCTCAGGTTCGAAACACCCGAAACGAACGTGGTGGTGCCCGTGTTTTCGAGCGGTCCATTTTGAAAGCTGAAGTCCACCAGCGTCAGCGTCCCCGAGTTCTCGATTTTTGTTCCGGTCGACGACAGATTGAATTCGTTCAAGACCATCACGCCGTTGTTTTCAATGGTTCCCGAACCGAGGAACTCGATGTCGGACGAACCCGACGATGCATCGAACGCAAACTGGCCGGTGAGGTTGTTCACCAAAGTCGCACCGGAGTTCAGCGTCAGGTCTTGGCCGTTGCTTGACGCGAGCACTTCACCGGCACCCTGGAACGTGATCATGTTTTCAACGACCAACTCGTCACGAAGTTCGAGTGTCGCTCCGGCAGCAATGTCAAACACGCCGCCGTCTTGTGGTTCGGCCAAACGTGTCATTACGAACTCGTTGCCGTCGAGGTCGACCAAGCCTTGATTGATGAAGCCGATTGCGATGCGAACGTCACCCGCGCCGGTGGCACGAAGCGTTCCTTCATTGGTGAACGTGGCTGACGAGCTGACGCCATCGATGCTTCCGCCGGCGATTTGATAAGTTCCGATGTTTTGTACGCTCGGAAAATCGGGGTCAGTGTCTAACTGCTGTTCGATCGTCCCGTCGTTGACCAGCGCGAGATTGTTCGCTCGCTTGAACAGTCCACCACCGGCAATGTTGATGGTGCCACGATTGTTCCAAGTGCCACCAGCGCCATTGACTTCACCCCCGGCCCATTCAAACAGACCGTTGTTAATAAGGTCTCCACGTACTATCAGTTGTGGAACTCGGTCACCGAACGTGTTTGCAACTCCCGTCAACAGCGTCTCGCCATTGAGAATGGCATCTCCGTTGACCGTAAGCGTTGTTTGGCCCGAAAAAGTACGATCCAATTCCAATCGCTCGGTCACCAGCAATTGTCCAACGGTTTGTTGATCGTTCTGCAGCGTCACAGTGATATCGCCGGGCACGCTGATTAGCACCGCGTCATTCGCTCCGGGAACCTGTCCGGTGCTCCAGTTTTCCGCGTCGGACCACTCGCCACTTTGGCCGATCCAAAACACGTCGGCTTGGAAGTCCAAAATCTCGAACTGGAACGATTCGCTACCCACACCGGCATTGCCCGCACGGTCTGTGATCTCATCCAGCGATACGGTTACGACGTACGTTCCCGCGCCAACGTCCTCGGTCAAAACTTGAATAAGACTGTCGTCCACGCGGAAGTCGATCGCTTCGATCGCGACTGCGGTTCCATCACCGTCGACGATGCTGATGTCATCCGCACTAAAACTTGTCGTGTCCAGCGACTCGTCAAACGTGAGCGAGATCAATTGCTGTCCCGCGGCCTCGATGTCACCGTTTGAGGGATTTGTTTCCAAGAGCTGCGGCGCGAATGTGTCGGGAACAATTTCGATGACTAGCGGATCAGTCACCGACGCGTTGAAACCGGTATCGGTCGCAATCAGAGCAATTTCGATCGACCCGTCACCGATGGCGGGCGGAGTGAAATCGTATGGGAACGAAACATCGTTCTCAAAGACTACACCGTCGACCAACAACTGCACGTTGCGAACATGGATGTCATCACTCGCGATCGCCGTAATCGGTATCGACGTGCCTTCGAGGACTTGAATGCCATCGGTATTCGGGTCACGATCCGCATCCGTTGAGATCGCAACGGTTGGTGAGACATCGCCGATGTCGAACGGCTGGAAGTTCACGATCTGCAAACCCGCGACTCCGTTGGCGACGAAGGCCACGCCACCGGCAACCTCGACATCATGCGGTCGATCGGGCAGCGGAAAGCTGGCGACAAACGCATCGGTGATTTCTGGATCGCTACCGTCTGTGAGAACGATTTCGAAATCGCCGGTGACGATCTGACCGACAGTCAGGTTCAGTCCCGATCCACTGGCAACGGTGTCCACGTTGGGAAGAGCAATGCCCGTGTCTACGGCACTGATCACGACCGGCGCATCGGGGTCCGAAACATCCACGGTCGCGTAGCCACCCGTCGCGGCATCGGTCGCAATCACCAGCCCGTCGCCGATGAACAACTTGCCGCCGCTACCCACCACCGAAACGCTGCCTCGCACGCTCGCGTTTAGATTGTCAACCGACAAAATCGTTAGCCGTCCCTGCGTGTCGATCGTGACCAGCCGATTG
>JBCCJB010000149.1:0-8878 GCA_039028015.1 Planctomycetota bacterium | reverse complement strand
TGGGCAAATTCGCATCATCCACTTGCCACGCCGCTTGAATCGCGGCCGCGATATCTTCGTGATGCTGTTGCAGACCACGACGTTCCATGCCGCGAATGCCACGAACCTTTGACACATCCGAACTGCCTCGTTTGGCCAATTCGACCATCAAGTCATCGCGAAGAATTCGTTTTGGAATTCGATCACGTTGTTGTGCCACCGATTCACGCCAACGCCAGATGTGACGCAGAATCTCCATCTGACGCGGCTTGAGTCCTGAACTGCCACTGACGCGCTGCCATCGCTCTTGAGTTTCGGCCTGAATCACTTTGTCCTGTAATCGATCCGTTTCTTCCTGAAGCCACGACTCGCGATCACGCTGACGGATTCGGTCGATCAAATCACGATGCATCCGTTCCAAATTGGTCACGTCAGTTAACGCATAGCGAATCTGATCGTTTGAAAGCGGACGACGTCGCCAGTCAGTACGCGTTTCACCTTTCGGCAACGACTCGCCGACGAGACGTTGGACGAGTGTGCCAAGGGAAGCGGGATATTCGATCCCAACAAATCCGGCCGTAAGCTGTGTGTCAAACAGATTTGAAATTGGCTTCGCGGTGAAACGATACGCAAAGCGAATTTCCTCCCGAGCAGCGTGGGCCACCACCGTCGCGGAACCATCACACAAAAGATTCCAAAACGGCGTGGTGTCCTCGCACGCATAAGGATCAATCACGGCGAGCAGATCACCAGCGGCAACCTGAATCAAACACAGCTCGGGCCGATAACAATCTTCAGACACAAATTCGGTGTCGAAACCGATCAAATCACATTGGGCCAAACGGGCACAGCACTCCGCAAGTTTTTCTGGCGTGTCGATCGTTTGATGTTTCAAAACGCGGTTCTCGCGTGTCCGGTGGATGGTGATCGCCCGCTGGGCCTAAGATTCTTTGCCTAATGGCCGAAGCAATGTAACTTTCGTAACGCAGCGGGTGAATCCGCCGACCGTTTTCGATCCCTCTTGAGATGTCGGGCGTGTGAATTGTCCAAAGTTCTAATCAGTGTGCGCGATCTGTCCGAAGCCGCCACCGCAATCCAATGCGGTGCCGACATCATTGACTTCAAAGATCCGCAGAGCGGTCCGTTGGCACCGACAACATCTGAGATTTGGCATCAAGCTTCGCAGCGATTTCCCAACGCAACACTTTCAGCCGCGTTGGGTGAAGCCAACGATGCGATGCCATGCGCTCACTTGGTCCCGGCAACGTTTCGCTATGCCAAGATGGGGACGCAGCGCATGACCTCGCGACGGGCATTGATCACGGCTTGGAGCTCACTACCGCTGGCGAGTTCTATCGAGCTGGTCGCCGTGGCTTATGCAGACCATGTCGCCGCTGAGTGCCTTCCCGTCGATGATGTGCTCGATGCCGCCATTGAATCAGGACGCCAGACATTGCTGATTGATACGTGGCACAAACGCAGCAAACGTTTGTCAGATCTTTTGAACGCGTTCGAACTACGCCACGTGATCGACGCGGCGCGACAGGCCGGCATTGATGTGATGCTGGCTGGATCAATCACCCGGCAGATTGCTGAAACACTCGTTGAAAACGGCGTGCAGCCGGCAGGTTGGGGTGTGCGAGGCGACGTGTGCCAACCGCGTCACTCGCAAAACCACCGCGAGACATCATCCGATTTTGAAACAACTCGCATGGGGCGGCTTTGCCCACGACGCGTCACCGATTGGATTCAGTGGGCCCGATCGATTTCGCAGCCGCAACCGATCGAAGGTTAATTCAAGCCAGCTCAGCGGATCTTGCACGCTTACGACTCTTTGTCAGCACGTAACACCGACACAAATGCCTTCTGCGGAATCGTGACGCTGCCAAATTGCTTCATGCGAGCCTTCCCCTTCTTTTGCTTCTCAAGCAATTTCTTTTTTCGCGTGACATCACCGCCGTAAAGTTTGGCCGTCACATCTTTGCGGTACGGCGCGATCGTCGTCCGCGCGATGATCTCACCACCGATTGCTCCCTGAATCGGAATCTTGAATTGATGCCGCGGAATCGCCTCGGCGAGTTGCTCGCAGTAATGCAGTGCCCGTCCTCGAGCCTTGTCACGGTGAACGAGGTAGGACAACGCATCAACCGGTTCTTTGTTAACGAGGATATCGACTTTCACCACTGCCGTATTTCGATATTCGATGGGTTCATAATCAAATGATCCATACCCGCGCGTGATCATTTTCAGTTTGCCGTAAAAGTCGAACAGGACTTCTCCGAGCGGCATTTCACTGACCACTTCAACACGTCCGGCCGACAAATAATTCATCGATTGTGATTCGCTGCGATGCTCCCGGCACAATTCCATGACGGGTCCGACATGATCCTCCGGCGTTAAGATCGAAGCCTTGATGTACGGCTCCGTCACCGAATCAATCTCAGTGGGATCGGGCCAGTTGGTCGGATTGTCGACTTCGATCTGCGAACCATCTTTGAGCGTCAACCGATATTGAACCGACGGTGCCGAGATGACCAAACCAAGATCAAACTCGCGTTGCAAACGCTCTTGAATGACGTCGAGATGCAGCAGACCGAGGAACCCGCAGCGAAATCCAAATCCCAAAGCCGCTGAGCTGTCTTTTTCGTACGTCAACGCCGCATCATTGATGGACAGTTTTTCTAACGCTTTGGTCAAGTCACCGTATTCGTCGGCGCTCATCGGATAAACCGAAGAGAACACCACTTGCCGGGCGGGTTGGTAACCGGGAATGGGCTCTTCTGTCCTGCGATTGGACAACGTGATCGTGTCACCGATCTCGATATCCTGCACGCTCTTCACGCCAGCCACGATGTATCCGACTTGGCCGGCTGTGAGTTCCTGCGTCGGCTGCATTTTGAATTGGTTCAATCCAATCTCATCGACCTTGTACTCGCGATCAGCGTGCATAAAGCGGATCACATCGCGTGGTCGAAGCGTTCCATCCATCACGCGACACTGCAGAATGACACCACGATACTTGTCAAAGTAGGCATCAAAAACGAGCGCCTTAAGCGGTGCCGTAGCGTCGCCCCTCGGCGACGGCAACTGATCGGCGATGCCTTCGAGGACCTGATCGATGCCCTCGCCTGTCTTAGCCGATACGGGAATGGCAACGAATGGATCCAAACCCAGTTCAGCGTCGATCGCCTCACGGGCACGGTCCACATCGGCCGCTGGCAAATCGATTTTGTTGATCACCGGAAGCAGTTCCAAATCGTACTCGAGTGCCAAATACAAATTCGCCACCGTCTGTGCCTCAACGCCCTGCGACGCATCGATCACAATCAGCGCGCCCTCGCATGCCATCAATGAACGTCGAACCTCGTGCGAGAAATCAACGTGGCCGGGTGTGTCAATCAGATTGAACTGAAACGTTTCACCCGACTTGGACTGATACTCCAGTGTGACGGTGTTACTTTTGATGGTGATGCCACGTTCTTGTTCGATATCCATTGAGTCGAGCAACTGGTCGTGAAACTCTCGCTGCGTGACGCCACCACATGCCTGGATGAGGCGATCGGCCAAAGTCGATTTGCCGTGGTCGATATGAGCAATGATGCAGAAATTTCGAATGTGTTTCATGTCAACGCGTCGGTCTTTTTGCGAAGTTGCAGATTCGTCTTGGTTCACTGACAGCCATCTGTTAATTTTCCAACGGTCGGGACGTTGCGGTCAGGAGGACAAGCAACGCGGTCGTGATGAACCCAAACCGGAAGGGAGTCCGAAGTGGAAAACATCAAAATCGCTGGGCAAACAGCTCACATACGCTGGATGATTCGTCGCGACATGCCCGAAGTGCTGAGCATCGAACAGGAATGCTTTGAGTTCTCATGGACCGAAGATGATTTCATCCGCTGCCTACGTCAACGCAACTGCATTGGGATGGTCGCTGAGTGTGATGATAAAGTCGTGGGATTTATGATTTATGAGTTGCACAAAAATCGCTTGCACATTTTGAATTTTGCCGTTGCCAAGGAGTATCGACGTCGCGGGATTGGCGACACGATGATGCGAAAGCTGCTCGGGAAACTCTCTCAAGAGCGACGCAACCGCATCATGTTGGAAGTCCGGGAAACCAACTTGGAAGCACAGCTCTTTTTCAAGAAGCTCGGATTCAAAGCCATTTCCGTTTTGCGTGACTTCTATGACGAAGCCTCCGAGGACGCGTATCTGATGCAATTTCGCTATCAGCCTACCGCGGAAGAACTCGCCCAACCCCACAACCGCATCACTCGCCTAGCCGGCTGATGTCATCGTGTCACGTGCAGCCGACGACACATGGCATGACGACGATGACTCTGACGCAGCTATAGACGAATGGGACGATGATGACTACGACGACTTCGTCAAACGCGAATTCGGCGATTCGTCAGGTCACATTGCGTCCAATATCGATCGAAAGTGGGCAATCGCAGCGGTGATCGCTTTAATCGCGATGTTGTTCCCACTGATCGTCGGCTTGATGTCACTAATGACCGGTTGAACGGCCGGACAACCATCGCAGCCGGACACGGTCGTCTTTCGACTCGTAGCCGACGAAAACCACATCACCGGACACGTTCTCACGTCGATCGGTGGTCCAAATATGGCTCGTGGCTTCATCGACGTAGATGGTCAATCGAACCGGTGGATTGGTGTGTCGCGATAATCCCCACCAAGCATCCTCATCGCCCCTGAGAAACTGGGCTTCATCGCCCGCGTAAAGCAATCGCCGATCCGCATCAAATGTGGCCGGCAAGGTGATCTCAGCGAGGGCTGCCAAGATCGTATCAATCTGATCGACATCGTTACCCGCCAGCTGAACCAAACGCATCACTTCGGCAAAGCTGACGGATGCATCGGACGAGTCTTCAATGGGCGTTTCGGCAAACGATTGATCTGCCGCAGCAGTCACGCTGGATGCGTTCGAGACGACATAGTCGCGATCGCGCGCCGTTGACAACGTTTGATCCGAGCGACGCGATTGGCCCTCATCCTGCGACGGTAATGGCAAGATCTCTGGCATGGCTTTCTGTTTCCAATCGGGCCATCGCGCGATGCCGATTCTCGCTTCGAGCGTGTATAGCAACTCATTGTCTTTAAGCGTGATCGAATACGGCAGATCATCCGGCAACGCAAATGAGATCGGAAAGCGATGCGTTTGACCCGCCGCGAGAGTGCTTTCGGGTGCCAGCGGAATAGTCTGGTCAAAGAAATCGTGCCGATGCGTTGTGCGGTTGCTACCGCTACCGGAGATCACTTTTTCAGTCCCTTTGAGTTGCAACGAAACGCCGAGGATTTTGGCGGGCTTGCGTGGTGTGACCTTGATCGTTCCATCAATCGTGTCACCAGGCGATTTGCGGTCGGCATCCCAAACCAACGTCGTTTCACCTAAGACTCGCTTGGGTGCGGTTTTCAAAAACAGGGCGAAAAATCCAACCGGCAATCCGACAACGACCGACAGAATCAAGATTGGAATCATCGCTCCAACGATCAAAACAACCGTCAATGCAACAATAAAAAACGAACCGATCACGGCGATCATGCCTTTGGACGAGGCCTGTTTCTTTGGTGCGGGTGGCTTTGATGATGAGCTCGTCACCGGACGCAAAAAAATCTGACACGACGCCTTAGGATCAAACGCCCACGGAATGTCCGCGTCCGCCTCCACAAAATGATCGACGTTGAGGTAGTGGCCGTGATACGTCGGTGGCCAACGCCCCACCGTCAGCTCAAATGGATAGGACAGTGTCTGACCCTCATCCCATTGTCCCGAAAAGACGATTTTGGAATCGGCGTCACCTGTTTGAACGTTGCCTCGACCATGCGTCCGGTACCGCGTTGCGACCTTTAGCCCACGGCATTGAACTGGAGCCGACGTTTGCACCCAAACACGCCCGCGAACCGTTTCGTCGCCCGTGAAAACGTGCTGCTGAGGGTCGATGTCGTCTAGCTCGATTCGAAGATCACACTTTGCCATCGACGTGTTTTCCTATTGGGGCATGCTGTTGAATCAGCTCATAAAGATCGTTCTCAATCGCCCGGAGATTGCCTCGATATGCACTTAGCCAAGCCGTCGCCATTGACGAATCAACGCGGGGACAATCGTCGTGATCCATGCTGGCCACATGGGCGATCCGACGATTGCAAATCTCCGCAAGGTGATCTGCGGATTGCTCACGCTGCACGGGAAACGTGTCGACGTGATATCCGAATTGACGCAAAACGTGTGACAAATCGCGATGCGTGCCGACCCAAATCGGTGTCCCCGTGGACAGCAGCCGCTGCAAAAGGCGTCGAGGCATCCGATCGATCTCATCGATCAACCAAGCGTCCGAAACCGCAATCGCATCGCAAGTTTGTTCTTCGGTGACGTAAATATATTGAACCTGCCACTCGAAGCGGTGTCTCAAGTGTCGACCAATGCACCGCAGGTGCGATGTCTTTCCAAACCCGCAGGGACCTAACCATTGTGTGGCTGATCGTCGTGCCGGAGGGGTACTCGGCAGATGGACGGGATCAATCACGCCCAACAATTCACGCTCGCAATCAGTCAATTCGCCGAACGGATTGCGGGGGAAACGACGCCAACGAGAGTCTCGAACAAACGATTCCAAAACGTTTCGTCGCGGCGGTTTCAGAAACAGACGCATTGTCAGACGATCAGCCGGTCAGGATGATGGTGGGATTCCAACGAAAAGTTCAACGATACTGCCGTGCGTTGGCACTGGCCACCATGAGTCGTCGTAAGACAAAGGCCAACTGTAGGCAAGCTAAGATCACATCCGTTTGGAATCACTTCTTATTGATCTCCTGAATCATGTTGCATGCTGAAGCACTCCGCCAAGATCCTCGATTGGCCCAGGCCAAACAATTGATCGCCGATGCAATTCGAGATCATAGCAGTGACCTGAACCAGATCGTTTCACCCGACTCAGGTTTGGCCGACGGCTATGCCGATGTCATCAGCCAATACACCAACGTCCGTGGCGGTCCTCCCATTTGGCCATACTTTTCCTCGGGACTGGGGAACGGTCCTTATGTTGAACTGGCTGACGGCAGTGTGAAGCTGGACTTCATTGGCGGCATTGGTGTTCACGGATGTGGCCATTCAGATCCACGAGTTGTGGACGCGGCGATTGATGCGGCCATCGAAGACACAGTGATGCAGGGTAATCTGCAACAGAATGTTTCCAGCGTGACGATGCTGTCGAAATTGATTGACTTGGTATGTCAATCAGGTGCCGCGATTGAACATGGTTTGCTGTCGACCAGCGGAGCAATGGCGAACGAGAATGCGCTAAAGTTAGCGTTTCATCATCGACAGCCAGCCGATCGCATTCTTGCCTTCGACAATGCTTTTGCCGGACGATCAATCGCACTTGCGGCGATCACCGATCGTCCTTCCTACCGCGATGGGATCCCACTGGCGATCGAAGTCGACTATTTGCCATTCCTTGACCCACATCATCCACAACGCAGCACACGATGGGCGGTGGATGAATTGCATCGATTGCTCTCCCGGCATCCCGGTCGATACGCGGCCTTCTGGGCCGAACCGATTGCGGGCGAGGGTGGTTATTATCCGGGCAGCCACGACTTCTTCACCCAACTATGCCGACCCCTACGCGACGCGGGCGTGCCGATCATATTTGACGAGGTGCAGTCGTTCTCGCGAACGAGCCGACCGTTTGCGTTCCAGCATTTCCAATTGGATGAGTTTTGCGACATCGTCACGGTCGGAAAAATCACCCAGGTTTGTGCCACGCTGTATCGAAAGTCATTTCATCCGACATCACCCATCTTGAGTCAAACATTCACCGGTTCAACATCCGCGATCACGACCGGTTTAGCGACATTGCAGGCACTTCAGACGGCCGGATGTTTTGGCGAGGACGGTCTCAATATGGCTCGGCATGAGTACTTTGCCGACGGTTTGGCCGCGCTTGCGGAGAAATACCCGGAACATTTGAGCGGCCCATTTGGTGAAGGCATGATGATCGCATTCACGCCCGGCAATGGCACGTTCGACCAAGCAAAGCAGCTGATGAATCTGTGTTATCAACACGGTCTGCTGGGATTCTTGGCGGGCAGTGATCCAACACGGATGCGATTTCTGCCACCCCCAGCGGTCACCACCACCGCCCATATCGATCATGCCCTCGAAATCCTGGACGCAGCGATGGCGCAATTCATCACGGAGGAATCGTGGCTCGTCACGAACAACTAATTCGGCAACACAAGTTGCTGCAACTTTTGGAGGATTACCGATTCGGACGGACTGCCGAAGAATTTCGATCTGAATTGGTTGCCGACTTAGGCTTATCGACGCTGAGCGCCCGCACCGTTCGTCGCGACATTGAGGCACTGCAACGCGCCGGCTACGACATTCAATCCGAAACGCTGCAGCACGGTCATATTTACAAGCTTGGTCGTGCGAACCAGCCCATTCACGAAATTGCCTGCTCGCCAACCGAACTAATTGCATTGTCGATCGGTCGCGATTTGCTCTTACCGCTGCTGGGAACGCAGTACTGGCAAGGCATCGAAACGTTTTGGAATAAGGTTCAGGAAGCGATTCCAGAAAGTGTCTATGAACACTATCAACGATTTCGAAGTGTCTTATTTGTTCACGGCACACCAGCGAAGACCTACGCCAAACAGTCCGGCATCCTGAAATCGATTAACCGCGCGATCTTGGAACACCGCGTGGTGGAAATCAACTATCAACCCGTCGGTCGCGACTGCACTCAGCGACGCATCGAGCCCTACGGTTTGGCCGTGCATCAAAACAGCATCTATGTCGTCGCCGCAGCACCGGAAGTCTCCGACCCGACCGAGCGACTTCGAAATTGGAAACTCGATCGGTTTGCGGCAG
>JBCCJB010000148.1:0-8888 GCA_039028015.1 Planctomycetota bacterium | reverse complement strand
ACGAACGTTTGCCTCAAGGTACCTGTCATTGCCTTTGACGGGCGAAAACGCGCCGGCCATGATGGAAACTAACCGCACTTTTTGACGTATCAGCTCCGGTCCTGATAACGGACAGATGTCGTCGGCAGAGCTATCCAGCAGATCAGCCAGATTGGTCGCCAGTCCCACCTGAATGACCACAACCGACCGATCCTCCGCATTGGCCAGGGTCCGCCGCAAGACCGTCACCGCATCGGGAACTTGATCATTGGACGCCAGATCGTGCGGATAACGCAGTTCGGTACCGGATCGAGCCGAAACAAGATCGAGGTATTTGCTAAATCGATGTTGCGAATCGCGGGTCATCCCAATCGCGAGGTCGGGCCGTCCATAGAACGTGTTAACAGCATCGACAAAGGCAACCACCTGAGGATGGATCTTTGAAATCGTGATGGCTTCGATGTTGCACTCACCACGATCGGCCAGGGCGTGCAACATCGCCAAAGCGAGCACGTCATCGACGTCACCGGTGATGTCCGTGTCAAATATGACGGGGATGGGATCTCCCGCGGTTAAGGCCGTGGCATCAAAGTTCAGTCCACAGATCAGCAGAAGGACAAGCCGCAATTGAAAACGTTGCATGATGAAGTAGCGAGGAACAAAGAAGCGTGAGTGCGGCAATCGGCTATCGCGACAACATCGTACCTGACGAAAGACGACAGGGTGATGATCAAACACGCTGGATCGCAACGACCCCACAAAGAGATTGCACGTTGATAATGAGATCATGTTGATAATGAGATCATGTTGATAACGAGATATCGAGCGCGCTGGATTTTACCTCTCACGAAACCACCGATTCAAAACGGTTGTCTGACCGTACGCGATGATCGAATTGAAGAAATCGGTCCGCGTCGAGATCGGGCCATTGATATTGATCTTGGCGATGTGGCGATCATTCCAGGTCTTGTCAACGCGCACACTCACTTGGAGTTTAGTGATTGCAAGGAGCCCATCGGAGCACCCGGCATGGACCTAGCTGATTGGGTCGCCGAGGTCGTGGCATCACGAAGCCAGTCTTCACCCGATCAGACAGCAGTAACAATCCGGACGGGGTTAAATGAAATCAAGGACTCTGCAGCGCAACTCGTTGGCGAGATCGCAACGCCACCTTGGCCGCGTGATGTCACTGAGACCGGTGATCCCATCGTGGTCGCAATGGCTGAAGTCCTCGGCCTAACGGAACAGCGTGGCAATGATCGATTTGATTCCGCGAGCGCTCATTTGAATGAGATTACGGAATCGTCGGGGATCAGTCCACACGCACCGTATTCAACACCTCCATCTCTAGTTCAACGATGTGTTCATTTATCTCGTTCATACTCGTGTCCGCTAGCCATGCACGTGGCCGAGTCTGAATCCGAAATTGCGTTGCTCGAGCATGGTCGCGGTCCTTTTGCGGAACGTTTGACCGCGATGGGGATCGATGTGGCTTCGCATTTTCCACACGCGTCGGCGAACCCAATTGCAACACTGATCAACATGCTGGCGCAATCCCATCACGCGATGCTTGTTCATGCCAACTATCTGAAGCCCGATCATTTGCAAATCCTGGCAAAACATGACCACCTTTCGGTCGTCTACTGCCCCCGCACGCATGCTTTCTTTGGACATTCAAAGCATCCGGTGGCAGAGATGCTGTCTCGCGGAATCAATGTCGCACTCGGCACCGATTCACGAGCCAGCAATCCGGACCTCGATGTTTGGGGCGAAGTACGATTTCTGCTCAACCATCGGCAGGATATTCATCCCCTGGCTGTGTTGGTGATGGCAACGATTGCTGGACACAAAGCGATCCGGGGAAAGCCCAGTGGTGAATTGGCACCTGGACAACCTGCCAAATGGCACTGCATTGCCACGCAAGCGACTTCGATCGAGAATTTGATTTCCGATTTCGCGGACTATCCCGGGATGGGCAAAGACCATTGGCAGATCGAATGATGAGGTTCCACTAGAGGACCTGACCAAGACACTAAACTGATCAGTCGGCGTCGCTGGATCGAATTCGGCGATCGACATCACCTCCCGCAACACGCTTTTGTAGGCCCACAAGCTTTGCATCCATATGAGCACTGAATCCCCCGCCGCACCCGCACAGCCGACATCACAGCCCGCCGCATCAGCTGCCGCATCGACTGACACCACAAGTGGTCGTCCACAACGCACGCGTGCACCGCTACCCGAACCAAGCATCATCCCCGAACACGGCTGGCACGTCGGACATTACCTGTACCGATTTCGTCGTGAGATTGACGGCGGGCTCAACGAGTCCGAAAAGCGGCAGTTTATTGCGGCACTCACACCCGAGGACGATTCCAGGCCGGAACGTCTGGCTTCTTATTGGATCAGTGGTCACGAGTGCGATTTCGCGTTTGTTGCCATGGATCCTCATCCCGCAAAAGTTGATTCGATTCACCAAAGCCTGATGCGATCGCCGCTGGGCAAGCACATTGAACCGTCATGGTCTTTCATCTCGATGAGTGAGATCAGCGAATACGTTTTATCGGTCGAGCAATATCGTGAGCGACTGATCCGCGAGGGCACCGACCCTGATTCGCCCGAACTCATCGCGAAAGTCAACGCCTATGAGAAGCGATTGCCCATGATGAATCGAAACCGCCTGGAACCTGAATTCCCAAATTGGCCCTCGGCATGCTTCTACCCCATGAACAAATCACGTGTGCCAGGGGCGAACTGGTTCTCGGAACCGTTCAGCACACGCAACCGATTGATGTCTGAGCATGCCCAGAGCGGTATTGCGTTTGCCGGCAAGGTTAGCCAGTTGATTAGCGTGGGTGTCGGCCTGGATGATTGGGAATGGATGGTGACACTTTGGGCGCGGAATCCGCAGTACTTAAAAGAAATCGTCTACAAAATGCGATTCGATGAAGCGAGTGCCAAGTATGCGGAGTTCGGACCATTTTATGTTGGTTACACGGCGACGCCGGATGAGATCTTGAACCACTGCCAAATGTGATCGGGCAGACGTCGCCGCTTACTGATTGCAAATCGTTAGGTAATCGACCAAAGAAAACAGCTACTTCAGGCTGATGTTCGCGTGCGGCGACCTAAGTTTCCGTAACGATGGTAATCATGCGATATCGATTGCTCGTTCAGATATCGCAGGCACTCGATACGCCCGTCGATTACGGGCGGCTCATCGATCACCGTCAGAAAAGCGTCGGCACACGCGCGGCGGATCGCAATGGGCAAGCGGTCGAGGCAACGCAAGCGAGAAAATCGACGCTCCGCAATCGTCAACGATAGTGTCGCATCGTTCTGAATGAGCGGATCAATCAATCGCGGCAACTGATCGGCCAACGACTCGAGCAGATCCACCACCTGCTGTGACGTATCAGGATCCAATGACACCGTGATCGGCGTTTTCACGGCAATGGATGCCGACAAAGTGACGACGAGATCGTTGAGATCAACGTTGTTCATCACGCGCAAAACCATTCCTTCAACAGGACGATAACGACGAACATTATCTTGACCGACCAAGCGAAAGGTGTCGTGATCGCGAGTGAACTCGTCTTTCACCGCTACCGCCTGCAACGCCATCGCCGATTGGATGCGCGACCGATCCAGTTGCCCAAACTCCGGTGCATCAAATTGATTTGACAGCCAAGACATCAATGGGTGCTGATTGGATTCATCAGTTATGGCATTAGCTGGCGGGATGTCGCCATCGGTGATGTGAGATAGCGCGAGAACGTAGTGTGGACCACCCGCTTTGACCCCGGGGCCATACGCGGACAACCCCACACCGCCAAATGGTTGACGCAGCACGATCGCACCTGTCGTCCCACGGTTGATGTAAAGGTTGCCCGCGGGAAGTGACTCTTTCCAGAGTGCGATTTCGCGATCATCGAGCGACTCAAGACCGCTCGTCAGTCCGTACCCAGTCGAACGCACGATCTCAATTGCTTCCTCAAGCCGCGTGAATCGCATGACGCCTAAAACGGGGCCGAAAAGCTCCGTGCAACTGGTGAAGCTATCCCGCGACACATTCCACTTGATACCGGGACGATACAACGTGCTGGGTGTGTCGCCGTCACTGACGGCGACATGTTCGGGCACAACGGGTTCGGGCATCACCAACCAGGATTCATCGGGCTCGAGTTCCTTCAGGCCTCGCGTCAGCGTCGCCCCGGGTGCGTTCACCAGTGGCGTGACCACGTTATGCAACTGCCATGAAGAGCCCACGTGCAGGCTTTGTGTCGCATCCGCCAACATGCGAGCGAATTCTGGGTCGTCGAACACCTCTGCCTGCAACAGAAGTAATGACGTGGCACTGCACTTTTGTCCCGAATGCCCAAAGGCTGAATCCAAAACATGTTTGATCGCGAGATCACGATCCGCCATCGCGGTCACAATCGTGGCGTTCTTACCACCCGTTTCCGCCAACAAATGCAGGTCAGGTCGAGCACCCAACATCGCTTTCGCCGTCGCGGTGCCGCCAGTCAAAACGACGGTCGCGACATTTTGATTTTCGACTAGTCCAGCCTGCGCGACCGAGTCGTCACAGAACACCAGCTGCAGCGTATCTCGCGACACACCGGCATCCCAGAACGCTTGACACAGCTGCCACGCGGGAAGCGGTGTTTCCAAGGATGGTTTGAGAATCACCGGATTGCCTGCCGAAAGCGCCGCAGCAATCCCACCAGCGGCGATTGCGAGAGGAAAATTCCAAGGTGTGATCACTGCCGTCACACCGCGTGGTATCGACCGTATCGTGCCCTGTTGATGCCAGTGATTCATCGTGAGCGGGTAAAACTCGCAAAAATCGATTGCTTCGCTGACTTCGGGATCCGCCTGAACGACTGCCTTCGCCGCGTCAGCGACCATGCCTGCAATCAAATCCCCACGTCGCTGACGCAACCGCTGCGCCACACGGCGAAGGATGTCGTGCCGATTCGCAACATCCGTCTTGCCCCAGGCCGACTTCGTCGCGGCATCGACCACCGCGTTGACCGTTTGAATGCTCGTTAAATCGACTCGAGCCGTCACCAAATCGGAGCGTGATTTATCCTTTGACGTGATTGTGGTGGTCGTCTCTGGCACAACGGCATCACTGGTCACCGACCGAATCAATTCGGGGCCTGACTCGATTCGCAGACGCATTTGATCCAAACACGATTCAATCCAGTGTGTGTTGTGCGGAAGAGACCAATTGGTGTCAGGCTCATTAACAAACGATGACCAGTGATCACCGACCTCAGGCACCGGTGGCGTTTGACGTCGATCCTGATTGTCGCGTGGCCGATGCGAAACCGAATCCATTTGATCGAGCGATCGACTAAAGTCAGACGCGAGTCGATCAAACTCAGGCGCATTAATTTGTAATGAATGCGAGTGACGCAAAAAGTTTTGTTCGCCCGTGTTCTCATCCAACCGCCGCACGAGGTAGCCGATCGCGTGAATGAAATCGGCTTGATGACAAGCAGGAGCGTACAACCACATGGGCTGACCTCGTTGCGTGATCGCACGACGTTGATGATTCGCCATGCCCTCAAGCATCTCAAATTGAACAGCATGATTGAGCTCTGGATGCTGCTCAGAAGCGTCGTGCACCCAAATCATCGCCAGTGCGACATCAAACAGGTTGTGCGATGCAATGCCCACACGAATGTGGCCAATTGACGCCGCGTCAATCAACTCGCGGAGCATGGCTTTGAAGTTTGCGTCGGTATCGGCCTTGCATTCGTAAGTCGGGATTGGCCAGCCGGCAAGCGAAGCATGAACCCGTTCCATCTCCATGTTGGCACCCTTGACCAATCGGATGGTCAGGGGATAGCCACCCACTTCAACACGATTGGCGGAGTATTCAATCAAGTCTTGCATCACCCCAAAGGAATCCGGCACGTACGCTTGCAAGGCGATGCCGGCACGTGCCAGGTGAAGTCCGTCTCGCGATAGCGTTTTCCGGAGCACGTCGGCGGTCAGTGCCAGATCGCGATACTCTTCCATATCGAGATACACGAACTTGGGTTCTTGGTTTCTGGCCGGGTGCATGGCATTGCGAATCAACACCTCCAGCCGATCGGCAATCACTCGGATCGTGTGTCGACGTGCCAGCGGAGAGACTTGGCTGTACAACGTGGTCAGCTTGACTGACAAGCATCGCACCGATGGCATGCGAAGCAAATCCAAATGAGTCCGAAGCCGTTCACCGGTTTCATCCTCACCCAGCAAGGCTTCGCCGAGCAAATTGACGTTCATCGTCACGTCGTGGGACTGTCGCTGATCAAGATGCGTCGCCAACCAGCTTTTTTCGGCTGGCAAGATGACGTTGGCGGTCTCCTGCCGCATCTTTTCTTTGACCAGCGGCACGGCGACCCCAGGCAGGTATTGACCGAACGCTTGAAAGCCCCGCAGCATTGTCCGCTGGACCACGTTAAAAAACTGCGGAATCCCCTGCACGTCGAGCACATGAGACAGTTGGTCAGCCACGCGAGCGGGCGTGTGCGTGCGAAACGCCTGATCGGTCATTTCGATCAGCGTCGCCTTGTCGTCATCGTGCTGAATTAGGCGATTGAGTTCGGCTTGCTGCCGTCGTTCCGCCGAGGTCTGCTGCTGTTGGGCCTCTGTCAGGAGCTCGCCGGCCAACCCAATCACGCGTTGGGACAGCGACGCATCCCGAGGAACATCAGCCAGTGGCTCTGTGACTCGAATCATCATGGCACCCTTTGGGTTCAAGCCAATTTCAAATCCAACCCTTGTCGATTACCCGCCAGACTGCATCGCCTGTTGTAACCGGAGCGGTCAAGCCGACCATGAACCGCATGAGAATTGTTGCGGTGCGGCACCCGTTCGGGTAGGTTTTTGATAGTCGGCAGTGGCGGAGCCAGTTGCGGTCCCGAATTTGCTGTGCCTTGCTGGCGATTGTAGAGCGGGACGCGGAGCCCGCCATTGGGACTCTTGGAGACACTGTCGATGACCCCACAAACGACTTTGCTTGACGCTCAGTCACGGATCGCCTTCGATCCGCCAATGTCAACTTCGCCCAGCGAAGCGGCTGATCATTCGGCCCTAAGTGCCGACGATTTGGCCGAGGAACAATTCCGCCACGTGCAGCGACGATTGTTCCGTTTACTCGAAGAGCCTGATCGGCCTTTGTTGGCGATCGACGCCTGCACTATCCCGGCGGAACAACTCGATGCATTGCTGGCGCAATTCGCAGCCAACGCCGCCGAAGAGCCGATGCGGAATCTGGTTTTTGCTCTCACCGATCGCGACACCATCACGCCCGACGACCAACAACGTCAGGATCAAAACGAACTTGGATTTCAAGCATTTCGCGACACCGCGATGACGCAGGGATTCGAAGGCAGCGTCGCAACGCTGTGCTTGCAAGATCGCAACACCGAGCTCGCGGCACTCAAACGCGTTCTCAACGCGACCAATGGCAGTTTTGCCCCATTGAGTTCCTGACGTTACCGCGCCCCATGGCACCACCCAAAGACGCGACACCATCGCAGCATACAACAACGCCGCATTCGGCAATGCAGAACTCGACGACGCAGCACACAACAACATTGCGGGTGCGTTACGACGAATGCGATCCGATGGGTTTGGTGCATCACTCGCAGTATTTGAAATACTTTGAGATTGGTCGGACCGAGTTTTTTCGGGCCAGCGGTGGTCGATATCGCGACGTTGAAGCCGCGGGTCTGTTTGTCGTGGTGGCTCATATCGACTGTCGTTATCGCGCCGCGGCCCGTTACGATGATGTCATCGAGATCACGACACGGATCACAAAGGTGACCGCGGCGAAGATTGTGCACGAATATCAAATTCGACGCGTGGAAGAAATTGACAACTCAAATCTTGCGGCCGATGTCCTCGTTGATGCCACGGTCACGCTAGCGGTGATCAATCGAGACGGACAATTACAGCGTGTGCCCGACGAGTTGGTGCCTGCTTCGCTGATTCCACAATAGGTCAAACGCTTCAATGATGGTTGAGCTGACAATGCCGTCCAAACCATGTCCGCCGTTCGGACTATCGCGACGACGAATGCTTGCGTGCGTGGGCATGAGTTTGTTGGCGACGTCGCGAATGAGCCACGCGGATCAAGGCGGCGTGACCGGAATTCAAAAACCGGCGATTCCAGAGCAACCGCGCGAGACACCACGACCCATTCAACTCGCCGGACCAACGAAACAAACGACCGAAAGTGTTCAGCCGTGGCTGCGGAAGACACTTAAAGACAACATGTTAAAAGTCGCTGATGGGAAGCCCCAATCAGATCGATGGCTGGCAAAGATGGAACTTGCCAAGCAAGCCGGATTTGAAGGCGTCGAGATCTCAACGAAGGATTCCATCGACACAGACGCCGCCACTCGTGCCGCCCAGCGACTCGGGCTTGTGATTGATGGCACCGTGGGCGGATATCACTGGAGCGTGCGTCATACTGATCCGGATCCCGATGTTCGAAAGCAAGCCCAGCGATTGCTGACATCATCACTCAGGCAAACCGCCGAGTTGGGCGCCAACACCTTTTTGATTGTGCCGGGACATGGTCGCGATGGCACACCCGATGAGGTCAAGGCACGCGCGACTTCGGCGATCGAATCTGCTCTGCCACTGGCCGAAGAACTGAATATTGCCATCCTGATTGAAAATGTCTGGAATCATTTTTTGTACACGCATGACGGGGACGCCAATCAATCGGTCGAACCGCTTGCCGACTTCGTTGATTCATTTGGATCGCCGCTCATTGGGGTGCAATTCGACCTCGGCAACCACTGGAAATATGCCGACGTGGCCACTTGGATTCGGACGCTCGGATCACATATCCAAAAACTGGACATCAAAGGATTCTCGCGGGCGAGCGATCGCTT
>JBCCJB010000147.1:0-8900 GCA_039028015.1 Planctomycetota bacterium | reverse complement strand
CGTAAAGCTAGGCTGCCGTGGTAAATCGCAGCGGGTCGCGATGTCGCTGCAATCCGCTCGCGCCATGCTGACAATTGGTTCGACGAGGGGGTCGGGATTTTGTCAAAGGCAACATCGCGAACGATGTCGTATTCAGGCTCGCCATCGATCAGCTTGATTTCAACGGTGCCGGTCGCGACGTGGGGCAACACGGCAATGGCGTCGGTGGACAGACCCCACGCCTGCATGCGTTCCAACGCTTGATGCCCCAAGTCATCGTCGCCGACGGCGGACAACAAAATGGGTTCGAGTCCAAAGCCACGGAGATTCCAGGCCACGTTGAGCGGCGCGCCGCCAAGCACGCTGCGATTCGGAAAACAGTCCCAGAGGACTTCACCAATGATCAGCGGAACTCCGGTTTCATTTTGATGATTCGAGTTCATCGCTGTGGCTGGCTCGACCGATTGCTTGTCGTCATTGGGATCGATAGACAGTCTTCTTAATCGAATTGAATGAAACAATGCCAATGCCGTTTTGGCGGCAGATGAATGCGTGCCTTGCACCGTCTCGGCTGGGATTCGACGGCATTGTACCCTACGAGTCCACTTGGATAAGCCAGCTGAAACGCTGTCGCTCGACAATGACTTGATGTCATTGCTGATGAACTCACTCGCAATCATCATTCATCCATCCCACACTGATTTGATATGACCGTGTCGTCATCTGGCTGTTGCGTTCTTGCCACTGATCTTGATGGCACCTTCATCCCGCTCGATGGTGACATTGAAGCCGAGCGCTCGCTCCGGTTGATCAAGTCGGCTTTGGCTAGTCCGCCAACCAACTCACAAGTTGATCAATCCAGACAAGCGGGCCGGGCGTTTCCATTGTTGTTTGTGACCGGACGGCACTACGATTCCGTACTCGATGCGATTAGAGAATCGTCGTTGCCGATACCGGACTGGATTCTTTGCGATGTGGGAACCAGTTTTTTTCGGCGGGTAACCGAAGCCGATCAACCAAACGGATTCGTGCGCGTGGCGGCCTATGATCACGAATTGGCAACGATTGCCGGCGATGGACTTTCGCAACCCATTCGGGACGCGATGGCTGGCCTACCAGGATTTCGTTTGCAGGAGCCATTCAAGCAAGGCATGCACAAGCTGAGTTTCTATGTGCCGCAATCGAATCTCGAGGCTTGTCACAGTACGGTCGAAGCGTTCATTGAGCAGCGAGGCCTCAAGCTGAGCGTGGTCAGCAGCGTTGACCCTTTTAACGGCGATGGGCTTGTCGATGTGTTGCCCAAGGATGTTTCCAAGGCATTCGCGCTGCGATGGTGGTGCGAACAAGAAAACCTATCAAAGACGAACATTCTTTTCTGTGGTGATTCCGGCAATGATTTTGCCGCTTTGGTGGATGGTTATAACGCCGTCGTGGTCGGCAATGCAGATCGCGCGCTTGCCCGAGAGGTTCAACAATCTCATCGCCAAAGGGGTTGGAATGATCGCTTGTTTTTGGCAGAGCAGACGAGCACCGGTGGTGTGCTTGAAGCGATGCGTTGGTTTGGCATGTTGCCCGCAGAAACAAACCAATGCACGCCGAACAACATTTCGTCTGAGCCCCATTCGAACGATGCTTTTCAAGATTTTGCTTTTGGTGCCGTGCCGACGGGTCATCGGCGGGTGACGTTTGGTTTGTGGGCTCCTGAACACCAATCGATCGAGGTCGAATTGGTTAACGATGCCGGCGATTCGCTCCGTCGTGAACCGATGCAAGCGTCCGAAGATGGTCGACATGCGGTTTCGCTTGATGATGTGACCGTTGGTGCACGTTACCGATATCGGCTCTCGGACGGCACATCGGTGTCGGATCCCGCGTCGCGGTTTCAGCCTGATGGTGTGACTGGGCCCTCCGCGGTGGTCGACCCATCGTTTGCCTGGTGCTTCTATTCAAAGCAAGACCAGATGAATCGACCACAACGACCGGAAGACTTGATCCTGTATGAGTGTCATCTGGCTGCATTGACCGATGCGGGTACGTTTCAGTCGGCGATTGATCGCTTAGATGAGTTGGTCCATCTTGGCGTCACGGCGATTGAACTGATGCCTCTAAACGGTTGTCCTGGCCAATGGAATTGGGGATATGACGGGGTGCATTGGTTCGCGCCAATGAATGCGTTGGGAACGCCTTACGATCTACGCTGTTTCGTGGATGAAGCTCATCGGCGCGGGTTGGCTGTTATTGTCGACGTGGTCTACAACCACTTTGGTCCCGAAGGCAATGTCATGCCCAAACTCGGCGGCTATGTCTCGCCACGTCACGGCACTGTTTGGGGTTCGGCACCCAACTTTGACGATGAGCCGCAGGCTAGCTGGATGCGGCGCTTCGTGGTCGACAATGCGATCATGTGGTTGCACGAATACAGGATGGATGGTCTTCGAGTGGATGCGATTCACTGCATGGCCGATGAGTCATCCAAGCACATGGTGTCTGAGTTGGCTGAAGCGGTTCGCATGTGGGCTCGTGAGCAAGATCGTCATGTTTGGTTAATCGCCGAAACCAATGTCTATGACCGAGAAATGACCGGCTCGGTCGATGATGGTGGTTTTGGGTTTGACGCCCAGTGGAATGACGATTTTTTGCACAGTGTTTTCGCGGCTGTGAGACCAGGAGAGCAACTCACCACTCGGGTGTACCAACCGAGACACGATCTGGCGGAAACGCTCGAGCGAGGTTGTGTGTTCCAAGGTGGCGTGCGAGGGTTTCGCGGTCGGGTTACTGACCCACAGAGCACGACGGGCGAGCTTCAAAAGCCCGAGATTTCCATCAACGCGACGTCATCCGTCACGGCTCGGTTTTCGCAAGTGGTCTGCATTCAAAATCATGACTTCATCGGGAACCATCCGTTGGGGAATCGTTTGCATCAACTAACGTCATTGGAAACGCACGCTGCGGCCGCGGCATTGATGCTGATGCTTCCCTCCATTCCGATGCTGTTCATGGGTGAGGAGTTTGCTTGCGAACATCCGTTCAATTTCTTCGTCGATTTCGCAGATGAGGCGACGCGACGCGGCGTGGTTGAAGGACGCCGTCGTGAATACCCACAGCACGATTGGTCGGAGGGGCGTTCGCCGATCGATCCCGAAACATTCAAGGCTTCGAAAATCGGCGATGCGTCGCAAGGCAACAGCTCGATGCGAACTTGGTACCAGACCTTAATTCGGTTTCGACGCGATGGGATTCAAGGTGGTTGGCTTAGTAGTCACATACTTGACGTTTGCACTGATACCGAGACGTCGACGTATCGGCTGGACTATTACGGACGTGATCAGCAATGCAGTGTGGTCACCCGATTGCTACCAATCGACGCGAGTCAGCCGCCATTGCCGTGGATTGATGTGCCCGGGGACAAATTGCCCTTAAAACGCGTGCTTGATTCGAACCTTGCAATTCAATCCGATGCGAAGACCGACAGCGATCACCTGTTTCCCAACCAGACGGTGATATGGCTTGGATCGAAATGACAAAACCAGAGAGCTGTGATCACACCTTATGACGCAGTTGACCATCTCTGCTGCGGATGGACCAATCTGCGATTGGCCGTCTTCTCAATTCAGCCGTTTTGGCATTGGCCAAGGATGGCAGGACAAACACGGCTGTTGATTTCATTCGGCCTTGCTACGTGATCGCATTTGCGATTGAGCTCTTACCCTCGATGCACATTTGCAGACGATCGACACCCAAGGCAACGCCGCTGCATGCTGGTAGCCCGCGCCGCATCGCTGAGATGATCTGAGGTCGTCTTGGCAAATCGAAGCGACCACCGTTAGCACGCTGCTGAGATACGGTTTCGAATCGACGCTCAAGTTCATCGGCATCGGTCAGTTCGTCGTACCCGTTGGCCAACTCGATTCCGTTGACAAACCACTCAAACCGGTCAGCGCACTCTGGATCATCGTGACACTGTTTTGCCAACGCTGCTTGGGAGATTGGATACCGTGTCACGACCAGGGATCGCCGGTTCGACAATCGAGGTTGAATGCACTGGCTGAGGATGACATCGAGCAGTCCATCTCGGTCATCGTTCAGGCTGGCGGCAAGGTTGCGATCGATTTTGTTGACGAGGGTCATCAAATCGTCATAAGTCGCATGCAGCGGATCGATCGCAGTGAGGCTTTGAAACAACTCTTGATAGGTGATGAGCTCTGCTTCGCATGCGAAGAATTGTTTTGAGAGATCATTGAGCAGCGCAATCGCTGAGTCAGCGTTCCCACCAAGCTCGTACCATTCAAGCATGGTGAATTCGATGCGATGCAGCGGTCCGGACTCAGCCCGTCGGAACACCGGTGTGATTGCGTAGATCGAGGGGGCACCTTCAGCAAGCATCTGCTTCATTGCCGATTCGGGTGACGTCTGCAGGTACCAGTAATCGTCGGGTGAACTGGATCGAACGTCGTTCTGCGACGCGGCCAAACCAAGTTCGCTGACTGCGATGCGAATCGGATCAATGTGGGTGTCGAGAATGCAGTCTGATGCCAAACAATTTGGCTGGACCTCACAAAACCCCTGAGCATCAAAAAGCGAACGGAGGTGACGCAATGTCGCGGCTCGACGCCGAATTTGGTCGGCAACACAGGTGGTTGGCGGGGTCATAGCGAGGTCAACTCGTCAACAATTACAGAGCCGTTACACGAACGCCATTCGAGCATGACATGGCTCGATATCAGGATGGCTATTTTGATATGCCTCGGGATAGGCATCTGCGAACGCAACGCCAGCTGACGGTGTGCGGGGTGTCGGATCGAGAGCTTACGCTAAACCGATTAATAAGTGGACATGCGTCGACGTGGCTCGACGTTCCAGTCCGACATTGAGCCACGCTGTCGAAGATTGATTCGCTTCCCCACGAGACCAGGATTGCTCTCTGATGTCGACCGTTATTGAACCAACCAATCAGCCCGCCTCGGATGCAAAGCTCAAGGGCTCGCCGGTAAAGCACGCTGATTCGATCGTTTCCGATGTGGATGTTCTGGATCGGGTCGATCCATCGCATCGTGTCGACCCAGCCGACTCGGGTGGAGCCGCCGACCAGGTCGCCACGCCGAAAGCGGAAGACGCTGATTCACAGTCTTCGCTGATCGCTCAAAAAGCTGCCAAGCGATTCGATATGGGACGTCCTAATAAAGAGGATCGAGTCCGTTTCTCAAATATCAGTTGGTGGGCGGTCGGCTGGCTGACGGCAGCTCACATCGTTTGCTTGGCAGCGCCCCTGACGTTCACGTGGGCAGGCTTGGCCGTTGCACTTGTGCTCCACTGGGCCGCCGGCAGTTTGGGAATTTGCTTGGGCTATCACCGGTTGCTGACTCACAAAGGCATGAAGACCCACGATTGGGTGCGTTATGTGTTTGCTGGTATCGGCTGTTTTGCCGGTGAAGGCACGCCACTGGATTGGGTCGCCGACCATCGCAAGCATCACGCACACAGCGACCAACCCGGCGATCCCCATTCACCGCACGATGGCAGCATTTGGAGCCACATGTTTTGGCTGGCGTTTCACACGCACAACGGCGACCGCGAAGCTTATTTGAAGCGATGGGTGCCCGATTTGATGAAGGATCCGGTCATTCGCTCGTTTGATTTTTGGTTTCTGCCCATCAACATTGCGTGCGGATTCGTGCTTTTTGGTGCCGGTTACGCTCTGGGCGGAATGACCTATGCCTGGTCGTTTCTCGTTTGGGGCTTGTTTGTACGTTTGGTCACGGTGTTGCACGCGACTTGGATGGTCAACAGCGCCTCGCACATGTTTGGTTACAAGAACTACGAAACGACCGATGACAGCCGAAACAATTGGCTGGTGGCGATCATTGCCTATGGTGAAGGCTGGCATAATAACCACCATGCGTATCCCAAAATGGCGGTCCATGGTCATCAGTGGTGGGAATTTGACATCACTTGGCAGGCAATCAAGTGCTTGCGAGCCTGCGGTCTAGTGTGGGACGTGGTTGATTACCGAACGGCGGCGGAAAGGCGGGCTCGAAAAGAGGAGGCTCGCCTCAAGCAAGCGGGCAAATCCGCTGCATCGGCATCCTAAATTGATCTTGAAATAGCAGTCACTTTTTAGGCATCGTTATCCTTGGCTAGTGCTTCTTCAATCTTTAAATTTAGGCTTCCGAGCCGTAGCTGGGCTTCGCCAGAAGCCGGAGTTCACGGAGCATTCCGTGTTCTGGCGAACGACGGCTACCCTAAAATCAAAGGTTGACGGAGCACTAGGCAGGTCATCGGATCTGCACCGAACCAAGCAACGTGCCGTTGTCACCCGCTGTGAAGCGTTGGACCGCAAGTTGCAAGTCCACGCTGCGTGTCCGGTTCGGTAGAAGCGTGACGCGTTCTTGATCATGACGTTGTAGAGCAATGACCCGCATCGATCGTTACGTGCTGGTCTTGTTCTTGAGAACGGTGCTCGTCAGCTTTCTGTCACTCGCTGGCATTTTCATCGTCTTCCACGCGTTCACATCGCTGGACGATGTCATGGGTCAGGCTGATCCAGGCGAATCACTGGTGTGGGTGTTGGCTGGGTTCTACGGCCCGTACTTGCTGTTGCTGTTTGACATGACAGGGGCGGTCATCACCTTGATGGCATTTCTGTTTACTGCGGGATGGCTTCGGCGCACCGGTGAGCTGACGGCGACTCTGTCATCGGGTATTTCTCATGGTCGGATTCTGCGGTCGATGGTGATCGCGTCGCTTGCCATCATTTTGGTGCAGTTGGGAATTCGCGAGATCCTTCTTCCCAAGTTTCGCGATTCACTGGACATGAAAGCTCGCAATTTGTCGGGAGAGATTGAGCAAGCCGTTTCGCCGACATTTGATCAAGTCGCCGGTGTGCTGATTGAGGGTGATGCGCTTTGGGTGGGGCGTGGTGTGATCGACGGTCCAAGTTTTCGTCTCTACGCCGACTTTGGCGATATCGGCGACATCGTCATGGGCCAAACAGCTCGGTGGCAGACCGTCACGACCGGTGATGGTTCGGTGCACCAGGGATATTTGGTCTCTGGCGTCAGCCGGCCGGAGGCCATCGGTGGACTTCGTTCGATCCATGATGGTCAGACTTGGAAATTGTTAACTTCCGTTGGTGATGCGGAACTTGATCCATCGACAATCGCACCGGGCGAATGCTTCATCATTACCAGCGTGCCTCCGACGATGCTGGAAACGGCTGAGTCCGGCACGCGATTGGCGTCGGTTGTCGAACTGGGCGATCGCATTCGTAATCCGGCGGTCGAGAGCAGCTTGGCGTTACGCGTGTTGCTGCATGAGCGGATTGTTCGAGCCCCGTTGGACTTCGCGTTGGTGCTCTTGGTATTGCCGCTGGTCGTTAACGCGGGCGGGCGAAAACTATTTGTTTTGATTGGCTCGGCGTTTGGCATCGTGGTGACGTTTTTTGCTCTGAAGACGTTTGCGGGCACGTTGGGGAGCAACGGTTTGTTGGTCACGCCCGCCGTTGCCGCTTGGATTCCGCTGCTGGTGATTGGTCCGCTCGCCTATGTGCGTCTGAAAGCCGTGCAAACCGTGTAGTTGATCTGCCGCGATTAATACGGAAGGCGGCGTGCGCGATATTCGTGTCCGGCGTCGTTCGTCTCATGGAACGTAACGCCCTTCAGCTAGACAGCGGTCGATTCGTGTCACCTACGCCAAGGGTGGCCGCATTGCTAAACTCTCGCCAAAATCCAACTCCAATTCCTTTCTCCGCGAGAGTCTTCCGACATGGGCTACACATTGCCTGAGCTGCCGTACGCGTATGACGCCCTTCAGCCCCACTTTGATGCGACGACGATGGAGATCCACCATACGAAGCATCACAATGCCTACATCACCAAGGTCAACGCAGCCTTGGAAGGTCATGATCTGGCGTCCAAGTCGATCGATGATTTGGTCTCCGACCTCAGTGCTGTGCCCGAAGACAAACGAGGTGCCGTTCGCAACAACGGCGGCGGGCATGCCAATCACGCGCTGTTTTGGACGGTCTTGGGACCTGGCAAAGGTGGCAACCCATCGGGTGATCTGGCTGCGGCGATCGATTCAGCGTTTGGCTCGTTCGACGCTTTCAAAGAACAATTTGCCAATGCCGCTGCCACGCGATTTGGCAGTGGATGGGCGTGGCTGTTTGTTGACGGTGGCACGCTCAAAGTTGGAAGCACGGCGAATCAGGACAGCCCACTGATGGGCGAAGCCATTGCGGGTATCAGCGGCACTCCCATTCTCGGATTGGACGTTTGGGAGCACGCCTATTACTTGCACTATCAGAACCGTCGTCCTGATTACATCGCCGCGTTTTGGAACGTGGTTGATTGGGATGCCGTTGCCGATCGATTTGCGGCTGCCAAGTAGGCTCGCTAACAAAGCGGCTCAGTGTTAACCGGCGACGCGGATTGCACACAGCGATTCGCGTCGTCGTCATTGTGCATCGAGTGATCACGCCGGTCAGTTCACGTTTCGTTCAACCTTGATGGCTGGCATCTCGTTACGCGCCAGCACGACATAGTGGGACGATTCGTGATTCGCCGATCACCTTCCGCACAATCAATCGATGATGAGGGCCACCGTTTCTCCTCAGCGACCTTCACGATTGGCGCAAATGAGAGTTAACGCGAGGGCGCGGAAGTGAAAGGACTCAATTGGGGCTGTTGATCCGATTGAGCTGACTTATTTACGACTATGCACCTAGCTGGACAGCGCCACTTGGGATTAGCCGGCCGGCGCTAGCCGCGGTTTTCGCGGGATAAACCGCGGCTAGCGCCAAGACGGCTAATACGCTCGGTAATGCCGTGAACCACTGTGTTTTCCATCCAAAGTGACGCTGTCCAGCTAGGCGTCTCTGCGTTTTCTTTGTCCGCCTGTGGCTTACGCTGTCCGCCATCGGTCTT
>JBCCJB010000146.1:0-8914 GCA_039028015.1 Planctomycetota bacterium | reverse complement strand
CCCGCCACCACGGCAGCGCGTCGAAACTCACCGAAAGCAACTGGCCCACGGCTCGGTGGCGTCTCGGGTAGCCCGCTCGGGCTGCGATTTCACCATAAGAGGACACTTCGCCGCGTCGAAGCGATGTGATGGCCACGCAAAAGGCTTCACGCATCGGGTCATCGGCCCCATCAAGATCGGTTTTTTCGGGCTTGATGGGCATTTCGGGTGCACAAAACTTGAGCTCGCGAACCTGCTGTTGCTTGCGATCGTCCAGATGGGTGATGATACTATTCGTGACGAGTTGATCGTCATTGGGTCGCGATACGCGTCGCGACGAACTTCCGAACGTGCTTTGGCTCGCTCTGGTTGGCACCTGAGTCGAACCACGTCAAACCTATTTTGAAAGGAGGTGATCAAGTGGATTATTGCTGTACTTGCCAACGGGGTGGTAACCCGTGACGAAAGTCGGCGGGCTGACGCTGCGGTCAGCCACCCCACTCGCGATCACTTTCTAGAACGCGAGCTTGGCCCGTTTGTTGGGATGGTTACCTTGGTCCCTTCAAACGGGCTTTTTTGCTATCTTTCCCGGCTTGCGTGAATCCGCCCACCATTTGGGCCCATCATTTGAGATGAGGTTGATGGTTTGAATGATGGCCAGTTTGAATGACGAACTGGGCGGTCCTTTGAATTCCACGGACTGGTTTGCTTGCCAAGCTCATGAATTTGCGATCCACCCGCGTTGTCATTACGGGTTGCGGTGTGATCAGTCCCCTCGGCCACGATCCCGCCGAAGTGGTGATGGCGCTCCGTCAGGGGACATCGGGTATTGCTCCCTTAACGCGTTTGCCAGCTGGAGCGTTGCCGATTGACCACGGCGCCGAGGCGCGTCATTTCACCGGTGACATCGCCGACTATGGCCCATTGCCAAAGCCGCTTCAGCGAACGATTCGTAAAAGCAACAAGGTCATGTGCCGCGAAATCCAGATGGGTGTCGCGGCGGCCCAAAGAGCCTTGTTGGATGCCGGCTTTGACGCGACCGTTTTCGATCGAGATCGAACCGGCGTGGTTTATGGCTGCGACTACATCATGTCCTTGCCCGAGGAATACGCCGAAGGCATTGCCGCCTGCACCAACGAAGGTCGCTTTGATTTTGAAAAGTGGGGTCAGTCCGGATTGCCCGAGATCAATCCGCTTTGGTTGTTGAAATACTTGCCCAACATGCCCGCATCGCACATTGCGATTTTCAACGATCTTCGTGGGCCCAATAATTCGATCACGGTGCGGGAAGCCTCCGCCGGTGCGGCCGTCGCCGAAGCACTCTCGACAATCCAACGCGGGCATGCCGATGCGATTCTTGTCGGAGCGACCGGATCGCGCATTCACTCGCTGCGGACACTTCACGCTTCGATGCAAGAACCGCTCGCGAGCAACCGCGACGACCCGTCTTCAATGTCGCGTCCCTTTGATGCGTCGCGCGATGGGGGTGTGGTCGGCGAGGGTGCGGGTGCCATGATGTTGGAATCGCTCGAGCATGCCAACGAACGCGGTGCCAAGATTCTGGGAGAGGTTTTCGACGCCTCCACGTCGATGGCGGGTCCTGCCGCGGGCGATCAGCCCTTACGCGTGGCGGTTGCCAATGTGATTCGAGCAACGCTGCGTCATCAGCCGGACCAAAAACGAATCGGGCACCTGCATGCCCACGGAGCCTCTGATGTCGAAACGGACCAGCAAGAAGCCGCTGCCATCGCGGATTGCTGTGGTTCGGTTTCGTCACAGCCACCGGTCACGGCCGCCAAAGGTCACTTTGGCAACCTGGGGGCCGGTGGTGGAATGGTTGAGATGATTTGCAGTCTCGGATGTTTGGGTGGAACCCTGCCAGCCATCCGCAACCTTCAAACGCTCGATCCCGAGGCATCGATCAATGCGGTGATGAGTGACGATGTGCCAGCGGGAGCCGACTTTGTGACCGTGAACGTTACCCCGCAAGGGCAAGCTTCGGCAGCTTGGATCGGTGCGTTTGACGGGTAAACCGCCGTTTCACCCTTGGGCGAAATCTGGTGGGACGTTATATCTATGCGTCGCCCACCGTAGGGAAAAACCTGTTTTTTCCATTCTTTTCAACAGAGACGGCGAGTCGCGTCAGCTGACAAGACCGCACCGAAAGCACCAGCATCCATGCCCGACAATTGGAATATCCTCGCCAGTCTTCTCGGCACACCAAAACCACCCGAGCCGCCGCCGGAACCAGAGCCGCCGATCGATGCGCCAGAGTCCGATGCTCCCTCGGCCAGTGATCCACAAGATTCGCCCGAGCTCGCCACCGATGTTGCGGCTGACGCATCACCCGATGCTGGTTCGAATGCTACGATGGTAACATCAAACGTCGCTTCCAAGCTAGTCGAACCATTCAGCGAAGACGATGAGCCCACAGCCACTAGGCCATCTAACGAAAATGAACGCGTCGACAAGATTCCCGCGAGTGAATTTCCCGATGATAAAACGCCGGCCGACGATGTCCCCGTCGAAGATGTGCTTGAGGCCCTGACGGCGGTCCAACCACCGCCCAGCCTGCCGGGCTTTGGCGTGACGTCGTCCAGCAATGTGGCTTCGCCCGAGAGTCTGGGCAATGAAACTCCCGCGCCACAGAAACCTTCCACGGTTTCGGGCACCTTCGGAGAACGAGCTGAAGCAATTCGGTCCCGCGAAAAGCAGCTCCGCGAAGGCGATGACGATTCGCCCGCGCGTCGCCGTGATCAAAGACGAAGGCGTGGACCCGACGAGAAACAACGATCCGACGCGAAAGCTTCACGGCGTCGACGAGGCGGAAATTTTGGTAATGGGCTGGACGTCGAATCCGACGACGTGGACACCGATGTTGATGCGGCAGTGAACACCGATGCCGCGGTATCGGAAATCGCCGACTTCACAGAGTCTGATTCTGCGACAACGCGTCGTGGTCGCGGTGGTCGGCGTGGACAACGTCAAAAAATGTCGGAGGACGAATTCGCGTCAGATAACGCGGACGATGATCGCTCCGAAACGACCGGCTCACGCCGGCGTCGTCCCGACGCGACATCGACGGACGCGGACTCGGATGGTGATGAGCCCAAACGAGGGCGGCGTCGCGGTCGCCGGGGCGGACGAGGACGTGGTCGATCGAGAGGTCGGGAAACTTCGTCCACGATGATGGACGAGACAGAATCGAGCGATCGCAAATCTGACACCAAAGCCGACTCTTCGCGGTCCGACTGGGATGGCGATGACGATGAGTTGGATCTCGGTTTCAAATCCTTCGACGATGATGACTTTGACGGCGATCGATTCGACACCGAAGACAGCGATTCTGATAGCGTCGATGAAGTTAGCGCTGTATCGGCTGGCGACCGTGATGAGGATGATGATCAGCCTCGATCCGGTCGCCGCCGTCCACGTCGTGGTGGGCGTCGTCGAGGACGCGGCTCGAAAGGTTCGCGTGACGATGACAACACTCGTGATGACGAAGGTGACGACGTTCGAGGACGACGTCAGTCGGGCTCTGAGGATGACGTCAACATCGATGACGAGTCGATTCCCCGGTCAGCGTTCGATGATGATCACGAAGATGATGCGGAGGTCGATGCGTTTCGTCGGAGTGGATCATCACGCCGAGGACGTGGTGGACGCAGCAGCAGGCGGAACGACGACCAAGACGATCAACAGCGGTCATCACGATCCGGCTCGCGTCGATCCGACCGCGAACGTGCGCCAGCCATTCCGACGTGGAAAGAAACGGTCAGCTTGTTGGTCGACAGCAACCTCAGCAATCGTTCGTCGCGGGGCGGTGGCTCTCGCGGGGGTCGCTCGCGTCGTCGATCGTGAGCTTGGTCTCTGCCACGAAGGATTGAAAGTCGTACGCGTCTGAATCTCGCGTTTCATCAAGCACTCATTTGAAAAAACTATTTGACAACCAAATCAACTTAAGGAACCACGCGTGTTTAAGAATTTCTGTCCTCCCGCCTTGGGCATCAATGGACGTCAAAGTGAGCTGATCGAGTTGGCGTTGACCTATGCCTTCCGCGGTATCGACGTCGACATGCAAGACATGCTGCGCCGCAGTCAGCGAACCACCTTCGAAGAATCGGCAAAATACATTCAGGCCACCGATATTCGAATCGGATCATTCAATTTGTGGGTGGATTTGGACGCGGACGATGATGCGTTCACCGCAGCGGTGGCGCAGTTGCATCCACTGAGCGAATTCGCGGAAAAGTTAAAGGCCGATCGGGCGATCGTCCGCTTACCCGCCGCGACGGATCGACTTCCCTTCAACGAGTTCTTCGAGGTCCAGCAGACTCGAATCCGTCAAATCGCGGACGTCTTGCATCCCAAGGGCGTCAAGCTGGGCATCGACTTCCAAGCTGGCAACGAATTGACCTCGGACAAACAGTTTCCGTTCGTCAACACGGTCGAAGCCTTCCGTGCCTTTGTCGACTCGCTTGCCGGTGATTCGATCGGCTATGTCATCGACACGTGGGACTGGATCATTGGCAATGGAGCGATGGACCAGCTGAGTGAGATTCCCGGTGACAAAATCGTCGCGGTTCGCTTGGGGAGCCTGGCCGAAGACGCCGATCCGGCAACGGCTCAATCGACCGATCGAGTGCTGCCAGTTCAATCAGGATTGATCGACCACGTCAAAGTCGTTGCCCACCTGGATTCAACGAGCTTCGATGGCCCGATCAGTCCAACAGCCTCAACGGCAAATTACGTCGGTCAGACACGCGAGTTCATCGTGCAAAAAGCACAGGAAGCAATCGATGGAATCTGCTCGGAAGCTGGACTGACCGTCGCGCCGTTGCCCATGGACCTGATCGAAGACATCCCCTACGAGCCCACCCCGATGTGACCCCTCGATTCGATCAGTTGACCTACCGTCAGTGACGGTGGCCAACTGAAATTGTTTTCGAGCCCGATTTCGCTGGGGCGTGCCCAATCTTTGAATTAGTCCAGTCACTTCATGAGTAATCTGCGTCGCCCCGTGGTCCTGATCGTTCGCGATGGATGGGGACAAAACCCAGATCCCAAATGGGATCACTGCAATGCCGTCGTACAGGCGGACAAGCCCGTCGATGATCGGTTGATGCGGGACTATCCCAATGTCTTAATTCATACGTCAGGCGAAGATGTCGGACTTCCCGCTGGCGTGATGGGAAACAGCGAAGTCGGTCACCAGAACATCGGTGCCGGACGGATCGTCGATCAAGAGGTCATGCGCATCACCCGAGCGATTCGAAACGAGTCGTTCTTTTCCAACTCGGTCATCCAAGGCGCGATCGATCACGTTGCGAAGTCCGGTGGCCGATTGCACCTTCTGGGTCTAATGTCCGATGGCCGCGTTCATAGCGATCTCCAACACGGCTTAGCTGTCATCGATTTGGCTCAGCGCCATGGACTATCGGGAGACCAATTGGCGATTCATTCCATTACGGATGGTCGCGATACGTCGCCTAAAGGTGGCCTGGGCTATGTGGGTCAGATCCAGTCACACTGCGATCAGGCTGGTGTGGGCGTGATTGCGTCGGTGATTGGTCGCTTCTACGCGATGGACCGCGATTTGCGATGGGAACGGGTGCAATCGGCATACGACATGATGACCAAGGGTGCCGACAATACCGCACCCGATGCCGCCACAGCAATTCAGCGGTACTACGATCAACCAACTGAACCAAGTCGCGATGGTGATGAGTTCATCACGGCAACCTCCATCGTCAGCGAAGGGGGAAGCAAGATCACGGTACAGCCGGGCGATGCGGTGATCTTTATGAATTATCGCGGCGATCGGACACGCGAAATCACCAAAGCCTTCACCTACGACGACGAGGCTTGGGCATCGATCGACGGGGGCGGTTTCGATCGCGGAAGCAAGATCGACAATCTTTATTTCGCAACCATGACCGGCTACGAAACGGGTCTTCCGGTCAAAGTCATCTTTGAAAAACCGGCCAAGATGCCCAACATTCTGGGCGAAGTGGTTGCCAAGGCTGGGCTGACCCAGTTCCGCTGTGCTGAGACCGAAAAATATCCCCACGTCACGTTCTTCTTCAACGATTACCGTGATGATCCGTTCGACCATGAACAACGCGGCATGGCGGCGTCGCCTCGTGATGTCTCCACATACGATCAAAAGCCGGAAATGTCGGCCGAAGCCATCACACAGGATGTGCTAACCCATTTAGCCGACAGCGCTTGCGATCTCTATATCGTCAATTTTGCCAATGGAGACATGGTCGGCCACACCGGTGTTCTGGCTGCGGCAACCAAGGCGGTCGAAGTCGTCGACGCTTGTGTGGGTCGCATCGTGGACGCGGCGCTTGCCAAAGGTGGTGCGTTGATGGTGACCGCTGACCACGGGAACTGCGAACAAATGATTGACCCGGAGACGGGCGGTCCCCACACCGCACACACCACCTTTGATGTGCCGCTGATTGTCGTCGATGACGAGCGGCGTGATGCGACACTTCGGGCTGATGGTCGGCTTGCCGATATCGCGCCGACGGTTCTGGAAATCATGGGATTGGATATCCCCGAAGAGATGACCGGTCAGTCCCTGCTTGAAACGTCCTAGCCGCCCTCCCATCGTAGTCGGCACACTCCGCTGCGCCGCCAACTTTCAGTCATCCCAGCAAATGGATTTTGAATCAAAGATGGGGCCTTCGACACAGGTTCGTTTGTAATCCCAGCCGCCGTCGGGTTGATTGACTTTGGCGACGCACGAAAAACAGATCCCGATACCGCATGCCATGGGTGTCTCCATGGAGACCTCACAGGGAATCTCCCAGCTCTGGCAGACTTCCGCGACCTTCTGCATCATGATCTCGGGGCCGCAGGTGAGCACGCGAACCGAATCGGTTTCACCGATTGCCTGCAGCTGTTCCAAACGATGTTGCAAGACATCGGGAACGCGAGCCGCAACGCCAGCGGAACCATCATCGGTGCAAAGCGTGACATCAAATCCGGCGTCTCGAAAATCATCCACGCCCGCCAAAAGCGATGCTCGGCGAACGCCATAGATCATCTCAATCGAATCAGCCCATTGATGGTGTAGGGCATGACGACCAGCGACCAGCATTGGCGTTTGGCCGATGCCACCCACGGCCAAGATCAGTTTCTCGCACGGAGTTGTTGAGAATCCGTTGCCAAGCGGTCCCCAAACGCAAATCCGCGTGCCGACCGGTGCATCGGCAAGCGGCCGCGTTAACGCACCTTTGCGAATGTAAATCAGGTCAATCGAACTGGGTTGGCCATTGGCATCATCGTGATGGTCATAAACCGCGAACGCTCGGCCGATCAAAGGCGATTGGAGACCCGCCAGCCGAATCATGACGAATTGACCAGGTCGATAATTGGCCGCAATCTCCGGTGCAACAATCTGCACCTTGTGAGTGTTCTCAGCGATCAAGTCATTGCGAATGATTGGAGCATCCAACTGCACCATGGCATCGGCGTAGTGCGCTGCGTGAAGACTGACACTCATGATGATCGTTTGCGTCGTGAATTTGATCGTTTGCTCGTAGCCCGCGGAGACGCAGCTCGTCGTGCCGTCGCGGACTTCTTTTTGCCACGGGAGCGTTTTGGGCTTGGGCTTTCAGCACCAATGATTGTCCCAACGGTTCCACCGGCCTTCGTTCCAACGGACTTGCTGCCCTTTGGTTTGGCCTTCTTGACTTGATGACGCGGGGCTGACTTTTTCCAGGCGATTGCAGACGACCTGTTGGACTTCTTTCGCGTCGCTCCGTTGCTGTGCGGCGCCGAAGATTCGGCTGTTGCCGAGGCGTTTGATTTCATTCGCGATTCGGATCGTTGCGTTGCCTCGCGAAGACGCCGCACTTCATCGCTGGTCAGCTTGCGATACGCCGCTGGCGGCATGTCGCCCAACCGTAGCGGCCCAATCGCGATTCGCCGAAGCGTCAGCACTTTATGGCCCAGCCGAGCCAGAATGCGTCGGATCTCGCGGTTCTTTCCTTCTCGCAACCGGATCTCCATTTCCGTCACGCGAGTCTTGGCTTTGAGCACGCGAGCCCCATCGACCCGCACAAAACCTTCGGCAATATAGATGCCTTGACGCATTTTCTGCATCGCTTCGCGGTCGACCTTGCCAGCAACCGTGACTCGATAAATCTTCTCAATGGCGAACTTCGGGTGTGCCAGTTTCTGAGCCAGATCACCATCATTGGTCAGCAAGATCAGTCCTTCACTGCTCAGGTCGAGACGACCAACCGGAAACACACGTTCACTGGGCGGGACCAAATCAATAACCCGCGGTCGACCGCGCGGATCAGCATTGGTGGTGACGACACCGGTGGGTTTGTGGACGGCGTAATACACGAGTCTCTGTTGCCGCAAAATCGTGTCATCGACGCGAACGGTTTGCTGCTTGGGATCGACACTGACGCCCAGTTTCTCGACCACCGTGCCATCAATGCTGACGCGCCCTTCGCGGATCAACTCTTCGACATGACGACGGCTGCCATAGCCCGCTGACGCGAGCAGCTGGTTGAGTCGCTTGGGTCCGGTGCGATCACCCGGCTTCGATGCGGCTGAGGATTGTTTGCGGGCAGCGATGACTGGATCTCATCAGAAAGGCGATGTGGCAATCGGCAACCATCAACGGAAGACGAAAAAGAAAGGTAGGCCCGGAGGGACTTGAACCCCCGACCCAGGGATTATGCGTACCAACCACGGCTTTCGCCGCCCCTTTCGGGTTTGTGGTCTGGACTGTCTCTTCTCTTTACGAGTTCGCCGTACAGTCTCTACACCTTCCTGCCCATGGCAGACTTGGCTCGGGATTAGCCTATCGCTGACGACGTAGCCTTCCCCGAATTTGACGAATTCTACCAAAACCCTTGGAAACCGAAGGTCTTGGCAACCCAATTTTGGCAAACCCTGCGAGCTG
>JBCCJB010000145.1:0-8929 GCA_039028015.1 Planctomycetota bacterium | reverse complement strand
TGCTGCATCGTGTTGGTGGTCTGAAGCATTATTTTGTGGGCTGGGGTTTGGTCGTTGCCCTGTCTTATGTTTTATGTCCCTCTTTGGATTCGATGGCGGCGACCCAGTCAGAGCGTTGGTGGTTTGCCGCCGCCAGTGGTTTGCGGCAGTGTTTCGTACTCGATTTTGCACCACTTTTTGCGATTGGATTTCTGCTTTATCAGTTCAAGACACGCGTTGGTTCGCGATGGCAAAACGTGATCGCGATGCTTGTTTCGGCCTGGGTGTTTCATCAGATCGATCATGGGAAGCACAACCCTGCGGCGACGGCACTCATTGTCGGAGTTGTCGCGATGGCTGCCTATGGAAAAATCCCAGTGCTTCGTTGGCAGCCCATCATGTTGATCAGCACGATCTCGTACCCGCTGTATCTCTGTCATAACAATATTGGTTGTGTGCTGATGCACACCTTCGATGGCGTTGGCGTTCCGCCATGGCTTTGCCTGGTAATCGCGATCGCGTTTTCGTTGTCGATGGCCATTTTGATCACGCGGCGTGTTGAACAACCGATGACAAAGTGGTTGCGTTCGCGACTAATCGATCAGTCGACGAAGCCATCCGATCGCACTGGCGTCGTGATCGCAAACCGTGTCATGGCCTGATCACGCGATGACGCTTTCTGGCGATATCAATTCTCGGCAGGATCAAGTCGCCTCAGCTAATTCGCTACAGTAAGGATCCGAAACCATTTCGATTCGTTGGTTCGTGCGTGGCTTGCCTTGATGTCTGTTTCTGATCGGAATCCAAACGACTCAAACTCACCTGAGCCATCAAATGTGACGCTCGGTGTTGATCTGCCTTCCTTCCAAGCATCGGCTATCTGGAACGCGTTATCGTGCACACCGGGTGTTGGATTAAGTGTGATCGATACGGAAGGTCGGTTGCTGTTTGTTAACGATTTGACCAGTGCTCTCTTCCTTGAATCGAACCTCGATTATCAAGGCAAGACATTGGCCGATTTTCATCCGCCCGAATTTGTCGAAGAACGTTTGCGGATGATTCGCCAATGCATCGATCAAGGCCGACCACTTGGAATCGATCACATTTATCACGGCAATCCGATCGGTAGCGTGTTGTGGCCGATCCCAGATGCGATGCCACCGCACGGTCGTGTGATCGTCGTCAGCCGATTAAGAACGGATGCCGAACCGACCCCTCGTATTCAATGTGAAACCGTCGCGACCAACTACATCGGGCTTGGGCCACTGAGTGTTTTGACGCGACGCGAACTTGAAGTTTTGGCCATTCTTGGGCATGGCTTGACCGTCCCAGAAGCGGCTCGAATGCTGCACCGGAGTCCCAAAACGGTGGAGCGGCACAAAGATTCGATTAGCCGCAAGTTATCACTTCATGGGCAAGCCGAACTGGTTGAAATTGTCACTCGCATGGGGCTGGAGATTTCCGATGCGACGCTGAAACGTTATCCCGAATGATCCTCAGGATCGGCGAGCTGTTGTTCGAGCCGCGACAGCACCTCAGCGAATTCGTCCGCGGCAGCCGACGTGCGTTTGAGTGTTGCGGGCAGATCTCGCAAGTATTGCCCCTCGAATTGTCGGGCCGGCTCATCTCGCCAAACGGCTTTGGTCGCTTGCCATTGATCGACAAACCCGAGGAAGAATTGTCGCAAATGACTCTGGCTCTCTCGAAGCGGCGCGAGTGAAAACCGTTGCATTGTCAGTTCAAGCTTCAGCGGTGGGGAATCGGTCCCAATCGGGATCGCGTTTTTCCATGAAGGCCGCGACGCCTTCGATTGCCGTGTCATGATGACACAATGACGCCGCATCCGCGGAGGCTGATGCGAGCTGCGATAACAAGGCTTCGCCAATGGTTTCGTTGATCATGCGTTTGGTGGCGGCAATTGCCGGAGGTGCGCCAACGGCGCATCGCCCGGCCCATTGGTTGGCGGTGACCCAGATTTGATCGGGTGCCACAGGCGGTTCGCAGAGGATTCCCGTCTGATAAATCTCGTTTGCGTCGCGGACCAGTCCGGTTAGTGCAAGCTGAGATGCCAAAGACGTGGATGATCGAAAAGCCAGCAGTGCTGCGGTGATCCCGCCGACCAGACCGCGATGGACAGCAGGCACCGCGAATGTCGCCCGCCGACTCGCGACGATCAGATCGCACGCTAAGCCGATGGCAAAGCCGGCGCCGATGGCGGCACCATCCACCGCAGCCACGATGGGCTTGGGAAAGCGGAGCAGTTCCTCGCAAAGCTCCGCGAGCTGACGCCAATAATCGAACCAGCGCGGCGGTTGTTCGTGTTGTGGTAAGCAAGCGATGTTCTGAAAGAGCTCCAGGTCGACGCCGGCACAAAAATGGTCACCCGACGAAGTGAGAATCATCGCGCGAACCTTCTTTTCCTGATGCAGGTCCGACAATCCTTGACGCAAATCAGCGAGCAGCTGCGAATCGAGCGCGTTTGATCGATCGGGTCGATCAATCATCAGCGTCGCGACGTGCCCATGCACTTTGATAGCGATGTGCTGCATGCTGTCCCCCAATGACGTGTGGCTGATCAACAATCCCTGGTGGCTATAACGATGCCGCAGTCGTCAGGGTTCGAGTCCGACCCGCGTCGATCTTAGCGGTCAATTCGTTTTGAAGCTTTTCAAGTACGTCGGGGTGGGTTGCCGAAACGTCGTTTGTTTCACCCGGATCGTTGTCCAAATCATATAGCATGTACTGAGCGACCTGGGTTGGCTGAAGTCGCAACTGCCGATTGCGAGATTTGCCTTTCGGATGATGCACCAATTTCCAGTGCCCCGAACGATAGCCAAAGATTCCGGCGTTGCCGTTGTCTTGTTGAATCAAATGATCACGGCCTATCGCGTTCGGTTGACCCAGCAATGCGTCGACGACATTGAGGCTGTCCAAGCAAGCCTCATCCGGGATTGAAACGTTCGCAAGTGTGGCCAAGCTGGTGGCAAGATCGATTGTGCAAACCACCTGATCGCTCACACCGACTGGAATCGTTCCCGGCATCCGCGTGATGAACGGAGTTCGCGTGCCTCCTTCAAACACGTTGTACTTTCCGCCTTGAAAAGGACCATTGGGATCATGATCGCCAAGCATCTCAATGGCGTTGTCTTTGTAGCCGTCATCGGTGACTGGACCGTTGTCGCTGCAGAAAACAAATAGTGTTTCTTGTGTGAGACCGCGCGATTCGATGTGGTCAACAAGCTCGCCCACGCACCAGTCCAATTCAACAATGGCGTCACCGCGAGGCCCATGACCACTGGTGCCTTGAAACCGTTCGTGCACCACTCTTGGCACGTGCAGATCGTGAGAGGCAAAGAACAGAAAGAAAGGTTGATCACCTTGCCGATCGATCCACTGTTTGGAGTGGTCGACCCAACGATCCGACAGGTCTTCATCACGAAATCGCGCCGCGTGACCGCCCGTGTAAAAACCGATGCGGCTGATTCCGTTGTGAATGGTCTGGTTATGCCCGTGTGACCAATCCATCTTGAGCGTGTCGCGGTGGGACACTCCCGTCGGATGATCTTCGCTCGGTTTCTTGCGACCAACCCATAATGGGTCCGCCGGATCAAGATTTTCAACGCGATGATCAGCGACATACACCTGGGGCACTCGGTCATTCGTCGTTGGCAACAGCAAACAGTGGTCAAAACCAATTTCCAGCGGGCCGGGCTTGAGGGCGTCATTCCATTGCGGACCCTGATCAGGTTCACCAAGTCCCAAATGCCATTTACCAATCACGGCGGTTGAATAACCGGCCGACTTGAGCAACGAGGCGACCGTTGGCGTTCCCGGTGGAATCAAGGCTGGACTGTTGGGCGGCGCGATGCCAGTTCCGGGCACGCGGAACGCGTAAGTCCCCGTTAAGAACGAGTACCGTGTTGGTGTGCAGGTGGACGCGGAGCAGTAGCCACTGGTGAAACGTGTGCCTTCCGCGGCCAAAGCATCGATGTGGGGCGTGTCGACACCGACCGAGTCGTAGCAGGAGACATCTCCAAATCCAAGGTCATCGGCCATGATCACAATGACGTTGGGAACGTCGGCCGCTTCAGCGAATGGAGCAAATGTGAAGTGAACGATTGCTATGGAAACAAAACGGAGAAGACTGCGTCGATGCATGGAGACCTCAGGCGGAAAATTCGAGAATTGTCCGCAGCATCATAAACCAATGCTATCGCCACGGTGGCGTTGGAACTCGACGTGCCGTTGTCCGCTGCCGCTTCCTCATGGAACGAACCGTTTCGGTCGGCTCAGTAACTCATGCCAGCCATCTCGTTGGGCAGCGGCTCGGTCGCCGATTCGCCAGTCGATGTCGCAGGTGTGGTTTGAAGCGAGCGTATGAAGTTGATCAGATGCCAAACGTCGTCCTCTTCGAACTGGCCATCAACGAACGTGACTGCGGGCATGGGCGAACCCTCGATGCCTTGAGTGATGCGGCGATATAGGTTGTCCGCATCAGCGCCGCCGTGAAAAACACCCTGCTGGAAGTTGCGAGGTTTGGCGTTGATCGGCGACATTGCTCCCCGTGCCAGCATCGGTACCAGAGCGTCGCGATCATCCGGCTTGATGCCCGCGCCGGTCGTCCAGTCTTTGGTCCAGTCGTCGTAGTCGGTCGTCTGGCCGTCGCCCAGGCCCTCTTCGCCATGGCACTTGCTGCAGGCTGCGATCTTGCCCGTGAAAAGCTCGCGACCTCGCGCGACGGATGCTTTCATCTGTTCGGCAGTTTCGCCGGTGCTGAAACGAACAAAGTCAGCATACGAATTGGTCACGAGCATCTCTGCCGGTGGCTCGGGGACCTCAACAAATTCATCTTCAGCTTCAAACCATGCTTCGGCAATTTCCAGTGCGTAATCCTCGGCGATCTCCCATGATTCTTCGAACGCTTCCAGAGCCTCTTCGTCGGTGGTCGCTTTCGCGCTTGGATCAATGATCCGATCACCCTCTGCCAAATCCAGTTCAAACACGGCATCGTCCATCAGCGTCCGTTCGAGTTCACCACGCCAGGATAAGTAAATCACGTAATCAACCAGAGCCTCGGTGTCTTCGTCGGATAGCTCAGGAATCGCGACCATTTGCGTTCCCGAGATGCCGTTTCGAATCAACGTGGCCAGATCATGTCGAGTGGGTTTCGCGCCGCGCTCGGTCGATTTGAATTTGAAGACGCCTTTGCGGTAGTCGCGTGGGTAGGGCGTGAGCATGGCCGCCGTTGACCCTCGACCGTCGCCGGTGATGCCGTGGCAGGTGGAACAGTGTTTCCGATAGAGTCCGCGACCCGCCTCATGGGTTGGACCCGAAGCGGCGATTAATCGCTCCAGCGAAACCACCGAAGCCAGATCTTCGTCCTCGGTGACAATCGACGGCAGCTTGGGCTCGTCCGGCGTACCAAACATTTCTCCTACCACCCAAAATGCATCATCGGATGCCTGCTCCATCGGCAGGTCTTCGCGAAGCTGATACTTCATCGCATGCACCAGATTTGCTTCGAAGACCACTGGCCTTGGTTCGGAGCAACCCGTGACCGTGACAAGGCTCGCCAACACGGAAGTCAGAACAGCGGCAGCAAGAAAACGATTGAACATTCAGTCTCGAGGCGTTGTCGGAAAGCGTTGCGAGATGGGAAATCAACTCAGACGAATCGCTGTGCTTCGCCTGCCAAACGACCAACTATTGTATGTAGCCTTTCATCCAATTGGCAAAGCAAAGGATCACGCTGGTCGGCCGAAGCGGTTTTGTCACGTCGATGTCGTTGCGATGGCACCGTGATGGGATCGTCAACATCGATGATCACCTTGAGCGGCATCGTGTCTCTTGCTTTACCGTAAACGGCCTCCTGAATTCTCTGGATTGTCTCGACAACTTGCGTGTCGGTGACGGTGTCTGGCTGCAAATATTCATCGGGAAACGATAGCAGCCACTGAGCCAGGTCGGCTTGCCGAGCGTCGGATTGACAACGCCAACGGAGTGATTCGGATGGATCAGGTGCGTCAAAATACCTCGCATGCGCGGCCGTTCGAATTCGGCGAACACGTTCGCGAACGGATTGGCTGGATTGCCCATCATCGACGGTGATCTGACAGTTCGCTTCGGCACCCGAAAGCAGAAACTCAATCAACGCGTCGCGACGAGGCGGAAGTGATCCGGATGATGATGCACCCGCATAGTCAACTTCCTTGATCGCCAAAAAGGCTTCGGCAACGCGGCCAAGTCGTCTCAAGACTGATGCGGCATCTGTATCGATCGGATCGCATTCGGATCCGTTGGCGGGTTGAACGCTGTTGGGTCGCCTGTGAAATTGCAGTGCCGTTTCCAAGTCCGTCAACTGTTGATTGATCCAAGGTCGCGCGTCTCCCACGCAGACATATTTGATACCGACGGGATGGAGCACGACTTTTCCTCCGGTTGCTTTATGTCGCTTTCGTGCCGCCGCCCGCGCGATAAAGGTGACGCCTTCCAACAGTGGTTTCAGTAAATCGTTGGTGCGGTTTGTCGTGCCTTCGGGAAACAGCACTAGGGGCCGTTCGGCGGTCGACAATACTTCAATGGCAGTGTCGATCGACTGCCGATCATTCGCCTCACGCAAGATGCTAAAGGCACCCATTCGACGCAGTGCGAATCGTTCAAACGCGTTCGTATTAAACAGATGCCATGACGCCATCGCGTACAAATGGGTGTCGACATGTCGTGCCAGCCAGCCGAGGGCAATTGGATCGGCGTAGCGGCAGTGATTGGGTGCCAACAAGATGCCGTGGCCAGCAGCAAGTGAATCGGCAAGCCGGGATTCATGACGCAATTCGTAGTCAACGACGCACTCACGTCGACGCAGGTGCCAATCGATCAAACGAAAGGTTTGAATCAACGTTGGCCAAGTGTTGCCGCGATACCGTGGTACAAACTCGTAGGGGCGGTCCAGGACAACCGTCATCAGTCGGCTTCCATGGTTTCGGCGACACGCGTGTTGCGGGCTTGAAGCATCGCCTCGGCGATGGCCAAGTCTTCGGGAACAGTGATCTTGATATTGTCCGGTGAGCCCGGAACGATCGCGACCTCACCGCCGGCACGTTCGACCAACTCGGCATCGTCGGTGGCAGCGCGTCCACGATGGCGAGCGTATGCGTCGCGAAGAATCGACAGCTCGAAAACTTGCGGTGTAAGGGCGACCCAGATTTGCTGCCGTGGAACGGTCGCAGTGACCTGGCCATCCTGGACACGTTTGAGCGTTCCCGACACGGGCGTTGCCAGCATGGCGGCTCCGGTTTTTTGCGCTCGATTGAACACGTTGGTTAGGTCTTGATGATGAACCAGCGGACGGGCGGCATCATGGATCGCAACGTAGTTGCAGCAATCGTCGACGACTGCTGCCAATCCAGCGGCAACGCTCGCGGTGCGATCGGAACCACCGCGAACAAATCGGAGGGACTTTCTGGTGGCGTCAGCTGTCAGCTCGTGTTGGAACGCCTGCGCTTGAAATTGGGATTCGTCTCCTTCAGCAACCGGCATGATACATTCGGTGACGTCTGGATGCTCCAGCAGGGTTCGTGCGGTGTGCACCCACAACGGTTGACCATCAAGCAACGCAAATAGCTTATTGCTGCCGCCACCAAAGCGTCTCCCGCAACCACCCGCGGGCACAATCGCTACGATGCGGCGTGGTTGGGACACGGTGATCTATCTCCGAGCCGAGTCGCACTTGAGTGTCAGCCACGCAGCATCGTCTTGGCTGCTTTTTACGCACTGCTCGATAAACATCATGCCTTCGACGCCGTCGTAAACGTTGGGATAGACCGTTTCACGTCGCTCAATCGATTCTCCTTCGGCGCGTTTGGCCATGTCATCGAAGGCGGCTGCGTAAACGTTGGCGAAAGCTTCAAAGAATGCTTCGGGATGGCCGGCCGGCAAACGACAAGCAGATGCGCCAGAGTCATTGATGAACGAAGCGTTGGGATCGCGTGTGTAGATCTGGTGGGCTTTGCCATTTTGCCGAACGATCATTTCATTGGGATTTTCCTGACGCCATCGCAGGGATCCCTTCGTGCCGTCGATTTCGATTTCGAGATCGTTTTCCCGTCCGTGGCTAATCTGCGATGCGGTCACGGTACCCAACGCACCGCTTTGATATCGGATCACGGCAGTGCCGTAATCATCCAGCTTGCGACCTTCCACAAACGCCTTCAGATGACAACTGACCGATTCAGGCAGCTCGCCTGTCATGTAGCGTCCGAGGTTGTAAGCGTGGGTTGCGATGTCGCCAAACGCACCGGCAACGCCGCTCTTGGAGGGATCGGTGCGCCAGGCGGCTTGTTTTTGATCTTCAGCCTCGAGTTTGGTTCGCAACCAGCCCTGGATGTACTGACTACGAATCGCGTTGATCTCGCCCAACTCGCCGCTCAGGATCATCTCGCGTGCTTGTCGAACGAGCGGATAACCGGTGTAGTTGTGGGTTAACGCAAAGACGACATCACTGTTCTCCACGGTCGTTTGTAGTTGGAGGGCTTGATCCAGATCGAATGTCATCGGCTTGTCACAAACCACGTTGAAACCTGCCTCGACCGCGGCGCGTGCGATTTCGAAGTGCGTGTGGTTGGGGGTGGTGACCGAGACAAAATCGATTCGCTGGTCGTCGGGCAGTTTGGATTCAGCATCAATCATGGCTTCGTAACTGCCGTAGGCGCGGGAGGTGTCCACGCCATAGCCGGGGGCGGACTCTTTGCTACGCTCCGGGTTGCTTGAAAACGCACCGGCAACCAAATGACTGCGATTGTCCAGCCCCGCGGCAATCGTGTGGACACGACCGATAAATGATCCCAAGCCACCTCCGACGATACCCATGCGGAGTTTGCGATTGAGGGGGGCGTTGAGACTCATGAATCAATACCTGCAGTGCCGAGAGTGGAAAGAAGGAGGGCTGGGTTGG
>JBCCJB010000144.1:0-8975 GCA_039028015.1 Planctomycetota bacterium | reverse complement strand
GCGTGGCCGCGGCGATGTCAAATTCGAATTGCCCGAGCCGGTTGTATTCGACGTCAACGTCGCCGTCGGCACCGCCGGAATTGTCCGCACGCGGTTCGACGACGCCGAGCAACTTGTTGCCGCCTGCGGTGGCGACCGCCATGCCGTCGGCATCGCCAAAGCACAACGTGCCATGGGGCAACGTTTCGCCGTTGCCGACCGGGGCAAACCCTTTGTCGGCATCGGCACGCGTGATGGGTTGATCTTCAGTGGTGGCCATGACGGGCGTCTCGCAAAATCAAAATGAAGTGGAATGGTTGGGGTAAAGGCTTCGAATCGCCGCGACTTAGTTTTGGTCTCGTTTGGCGGCCATCGCTTTGAACTCGTCAAACGAGCATTCGCCGGGCATGAAGCCCAAGGCGTCGTATTCTTCGCGAAGCTTTTGGTCGGCCTTGGCCTGCAACTGTTCGGGCGTCAGCTGCTGACCGTCTTCGCTCAGTGCGTCGTCGGCGGCGGGCGGGTTGGCGGTCGCCTTTCGCTTGGCCAACAATCCAATCACGTCGCTGACGCTCAGTGCGTCGTCGTTGATGAATTGGGTGATCTCGCCCTTGTCGGTCAGCCCCGACAGCTCGCACAACGAACTGATCTGCGTCGCTCGGTCCTTGGCCAACGCTTCCGCCGCAACGGCTTGCTTGCGTTCTTCGCGATCGGTGGTGATCAACTCGGTCAGTGCCGATAGTTTTTCATCGAACGACTTTGACAATTCGTCGATTGCGTTTTTGGTGTCTTGATCCATGAGATCGGTTACCTGAGGGTTGGGGTCTGGTTCGACGTCGCCGAACCGATTCGACAGATAGCGATCGCGAAACGAATTAAAGCGTGTTTCCACCACGTCGCGATCGGCGTCGGGAAACAGTTGGTTCAGATAGTCGGTGGCAACGACAGCCAGTTGACTTGGCAGCCGCCGGGTACTGCCTTCCAAGTAATCGTCGAGCCCTTCCGGCGACAACAGGTCACCGTGAGTGGCGTCGCCTTCGGACACCAAATCGCTGTATTTCAATTGATCGGGCAACCAGTGGTCGGGCAGTGGCTGGTTGTCTGCATCTCGACGTTTTGACTTCGTTGATTTCACCACCAGTGAGCTTGCAAGCGACCCGCTGTCCTCTTCGGCTCGATCCATTGCATGAAGACCAATGGGACGACCGCCGCCGACCGGTTCGATCAGCGACGAGGCGGCAAGATGCAAGTCCGCACGGACACGTTGGCCGTCGGGATCAAGCCGAAAGTTCTTTGAACGCCCGAGATGCCGAGTTAGCTTGTCATCGGACTGATTGGGGTGACCCAGTCGCGACTTGATCCCGCGGGGATCTTGATTGCCAAGCCGGACAATCGCTTCCAGGCTGTCTTCGTCGAACGATCCTCGGCCATCTTTGAAATCACCGACCTCGGCGACGATGTAGCCATTGATGCGTGCCGCTTCACGATCGACGCCGATTTGGTCATCGATCGCCGAACTCATGTTGACGGCCAAGTATTCCGGTTGAGCAGGGACTTTTGATCCACTCACGCTGCCACCTCCAACGCCCGTTCGACTTTCCGGTCTTCGGCGGCTTGGTCGTCGATAGCTGGCTCGTCATCATCATCACCGACGTCCGACGACATCGTCGTGCGTGACGCTCCGCCGGCTTCGTCCTGATACGTGCGGTTGATGGGCGGCAATCCTGCGGCCTCGCGTTGCTCGTTTTCCCAGACCTCGCGTTCGATTCGCAGAATGATCTTCTTGCGTTCTTCGATGTCGAGCTGCTCTTCGACGTCTTCCCAGTCTTCGCCGCGTTCACCGGCAAGCGCCGCCTTGGTTTGCAACCCAGCTTTGTTGGAACGTTCGGCCGCTCGGACTTCTTTATCGGGATCGACAAATCCGCGAGCCTGCGATTGCCATTTGTGACGCTGGTACACGTGTGGGCGGCTGAAGTAATCAAACGGATCAACTAGTCCGTCCAGTTCACCGGCAAACAACGCATCAAAGACCAACACCCGCCACACCGGCATCAGCAATTGTTCGATTAGCACTTGCTGTCGCATCGAAAAACCCATCCAGCCATCGAGCATCGCCAGCCGGCCGCTGGAAAAGGTCGTGCGGAAGAAGTTCTTGGCCAGCACCTCATACGGGAAATTGCACGCCGCGGCGACACCGCGAAGCGATTGTTCGATGAACGGGGCAAACGATGAGCCCGGTCGCTGAGGGTCGACCGTTTTGACGTCTTCGCCTTCGCCGGCGTAATGAATGAACCCGGGGCTGAGGTCCTCCAACCGGGTATCGCCGGGGCTGCGACGGGCCTTGGCAGCCCCTTCGGCCAAATCCATCGGCGACGCGGATTGTTTGCCGCCGGTGATAATCAAACCCAAACACGCTTCAATTTGCTTGGCGATCAATTCCGCTTCGAAAAAGTCCTCGGTGTCTTTGATCCGGTTCATCGCGGTGGCCAACCAAGGCACACCGCGAGTCTGTTCGGGAAACTCGGGATCAAAAACGTGGATCACACGGTCATTGCCCGCCGCATCAAAGCGAGGCTCGAAATCGTACTCGATCTCATAACCATTGGATGCGTCGGGGTGACTGCGACGGACGTAGTAGCCCACAATCGTGCGGCCTTGGTACCGAATGCCCATTCGCACATCGGTATCCATGCGAAACTCGGGCGGCGTCTCGACACGCTCGGGGCTAATGATGTCCAGGGTCAGCCCAATCGGCCCCTTCGATTGCGATTGGCCGACCAACACAAACACTTCGCCGTAATTGGCAAACGTGCGGCACGCCAGCCGCTGCAGCGAATGCATTGACAGCCGCCGGCGACCATCCACGCCATGCTCGCTCCACCGATCGCAAACGTCTTTCAATCGGTCGTTGATCGCCTCGGCACGATCTTGGTCGATGACGTCATCTGGCCGGACCTTGGGTAATCGCGTCAGGCCCGTGCCGACCTCGTTGGCAACGCGGCCTTCGACGGCCGAATGAGCCACCGTGTTGCCGCGATACAGTTCGACACAGCGTTGCCGCAGCTCGGGCAGATCATGTTCGATCGCCTCATCGGGACTTCGCCGCGTGCCCAGGTAGCGTCCATCGCGGCTATCGCTGGGCGACACACCGGGCCACGAATAACCGAGCCGGTCGTAACCGATCCGGTCCAGCATTTCGATTTGCTTGGCGACGAGATCACGCCGATGCCGAGCGGCACTTCGCCGTGCACCCCAGGTCGGGGCGAGTTCGTTGGCAATCGAATCGATCGCGGTGCCGAGCGTGGACAGGAACTTCATGCTCGAGCCAGCCTCGCCTTATTGCGAGCCGGCCCCTTGGTGGCGTTCAGCGTCGCCCGGACTCGTTCAATCTCCGTATTCAGAAACTGCAGATTCGCAATACTAGATTCGACGCGATGACGACGCCCGCGATGTTCGATCTCGACATAATCGGCTTTGGTACCGACCGTCGGCAAAATCGCATCACGTTTGGCAATCAGCGTTGCCAGATACTGAGCATCGTCCATGCCCGCAGACTAGGCGACGACGCATCCCACCCCAAACGGCTTTGTGCCATGGGTGGTAATCGGTTGCGAAATATTTGCGAGGACTAATTCACGATCGGATCGTTTTTGATGCGGTCTCTGAGTTCATCGACAATCTCGGCGTGCTCATGACATCGCTCGAAGTCATCGGCATCGTGCAGCTCATCAGTAATCGAAACCATCCATCCAAAACAGTGCGACCAGACACAACCGTCGATCGTGTACTGAATGCCTTGGCGACATTGACATAGGTCTTGCTTTCTACCATGCCAATCACGCTCGCATGAGTCGCGAACGCAGATCACCGTCGACGACGGCGGAAACGGCGGCATTACAAACTCACGCCGGACATAGACAGAAGCTTCGGGTGATTGAGGCTGTCTCCTTACCATGATTCATTCCTCAAAGATCGCCGCTCAAAAAGAACATCAAAACGCCGGTGTCAGGTCGAACCGGCTCACAGTTTTTACCGGGCTTTGTGGCGTCACCACATCACCCCTGCCTTTGTCGCGACTTGGGCCATCAATCCCTAGCCGATCAAGCACGGTACAACCGCCACGCGGTCATTCCTATCGTTGAGGCTCGATCAATCCTCATGCCGCTACTCGCCCGGCACGCGGCGTGAGCCCTAGACAAACCCACTGGGAAACCGAGGCAAACCACGCCGATCACACGCGACCCCCGGCGGCAATGGCCTTTGACACACGGCCATCCCATGACGCGATGACAACCACACCGGTTGCTCACACCACGGCCAAATCCACAGCACCCATGCAATCAAGATTCCACCGACTCCATCCTTAAAGTTCATTCCGACATGAAGAGGCGTCGGACCAGTATGTAGGTGGCCGAAACGAAAAAGCCGACACTGGCACCACAATAGAAACCGTTCTTGAAAGCTTGGATGATCGCTTGGTCACGTGGCAGGGTGAGTGCCTCACGCTTGGCTTCTTCCCAGGTATCACGAATTCCCATCACCAGGCCCTCATCGGTGGGTTTGAGCTCCAACCAGATCGATAGCCACGCATGTAACTGTCATGCTTCTCCGCGTATTTCTTGTCGACATCGACGCCGTCATGGCCATCAAGCCATCCCATCATCCAAGCAGCGGCATCCGCATCCACCTTCATGTTGTGTATGTGCTCTCGTTGCATCGGCACGTCCGACAACAGAAGATACGTGAGCACCCCTGTCGGAATTAAAATGGGTGCCCCCAACAAAAGGCAAAGCCCCAGTGCTACAGGCAAACGAATCCGGTGATCAATCATTGCGAACCCTCCTTGCTTTGCTGGCCTAGGATCTTCTGACGCCGTTCTTCAACCGCATCGGCCAATCGGCACAAGAAGCTTTGTCCCGACTCTGACGCAAAGGCTAAGATTGATGAGTCCAGCTGCTTGGCAATCGTGGTGACATGAGACAACGCGGTTTCGGCTTCAATCACCTTGCCCTTGGCGATCAACAGCAGCTCCACATCAGACTGTTGCGGCGTCAGTGGATAAGCGGGCTTGGTTTTTGACTGACCCATTCAATTCCCCTTTGGCTTGTGGAGCTTCCAAATGCGACCATTCCGCAATGCTCGGAAGATCGCTTGAGCTTGACCCCGTGTGTTGACGGGGATCTGAATGTGGTCTTCGGTGTTGAAATGCCCGCCAGGTTGAAGCAGATTGATGACATACTGATCGCCACTGACCAGGTCCAGACTGGCAACCAGCGTGTCATACCCTTCTGGGTACACCACATGACAATCGTATGGGTAGCTCTGCTCATGCCACGCTGGATCAATCGGGCGATCGTCCTCCGTCAACCCAGCGACTCGCACGGACTGACCCCGCGATGCCCATCCACGCCACATCGCCATCCCAATCGTGATGATGGCGACGACACCCAATACTGCCGCTGAAATCAGTAACGCGGTTGATAACTCAATCGCGTGCAAATGCGTGATCGTCATGATGATGCCTCCGCGGCCGGCGACACACCGGATGACATTTTCGATTTTCGCTGAATCACCTCGGGGGCATATTCCAGCGGGATCATCTGTGGCCCGTCGCAGCGATAGCCACACGTGGCACACTTGCGATACCGAAGCCGAAGCTTCAGGTCGCGATCGACTCGGGTCGAATACACATGGAGCGTCCCGCCATCACATGCGGGGCAAGCATTGGTGTCGTCGCTCATCGCTTTTGTTGAAGCCGACTCAAAAACGCGTTGGAAGGTCGCCGGACAAAACCCGACGCCTTCGACGTCGTCGTCTGTCTGGGTTGCGACTTCTTATCGCGTTTCGCGACGGTAATGCGACCGGCGGTGCTCTGTTGTGACAGCGGTCGAACCGCCGGCACTCGAGCCCAATTGCCATTGCAATACACCTCCGCGGCACACCGTGCGTATCGGCAAGCATCGCGGAAGTCCACTGGGATGGTGGATTCGTCAACACGGTCCCAGCGGCCACTGTCCGGATTATACTGTTCATTGAGCAGTTGGCTGAAAAAATCTTCGTCATCGATCATAATTTTTGGCATCGTGATCGACATCGGATCGCCGGGCTTGCGACGACCCATCGCGTTGTCGATCCATTCTTGTGTGTACGTCGTGTTGACCATCACCAAGTGCATGCCCTCGATCGCGTTGACGGCTTTCTTGCCCACGGTGTGATCGGCATCGATGCGCAGCTTGCGAAACACTTGCATGTTCATTGTGCCCGGACGAGCTCCCATGCTGGGCCACACAAACGGGCCCGACGTGCGATTGGCCGCTTCGCAAAAGTCACAGATTTCGTCTTTGCGATTGCCATCGCGGGCGTCGATCAAATTGACAAACGACGGCACCGGTTCGCCTCCATCGGCGTGCGGGTACAACCGCTGCGTCCACGCTTTGACATCGGGCCACGAACTCGCAATGCCATACGCAATCAGGTAACCCTGTTTTTGATTGGCCCACGCAAACGTGGTGCAAACAAAGTGATCGATCTGAACATCAATGGCGGTCGTGACAAAGTTGGCTTCCTTCGGCACGACGCCCATGTCGGTCTCGCCGACGCACAACTTGGCCGCCAGTTCCTGCCACGTCATCGTGACCTGCGTGGGGATCCAACATTCACCATCCCAGTTGTTGGCAAACGACCGTTCGGCCTCGGGCTCGCCATGCGACAGAACATACGCTCGGGCGTAATCGCCAAACGAAAACGTTGGCCCATAAAGCCGCGACAGCTGGAACGATTCGTCAGGACCGGCGTTGTGCGGCGTGCCGGTGATCACGCCGCGTTTGTCAATCGATTCCCCCGGTGCGACCCAGCGTCCCTGACGAATCGCAGGCCGGCGGTCTTCATCGCCCCATTCGCAGCGGCAGTCTTCGCAAATGTAGCGAGCCGTTGACTGGGCAATCGTCGCCGTGGTGCTGCCATCCTTTTCGCGATCCCACCACAGACCACCGTCTTCTTGTGGTCCCGTGCAACGATGCAGCGGCTGCCGATGACCACACTTGGGACATGGCACACAAAACCGACGGTTGGTGCCGATCGACACGTACTTATCGATTCGCGACAAACCTTTGACCGTAGGCGTCGATTCGCACGCGGCTTTGCGATCGGGGATCTCAGCACCACGTTCCAAAAGCAGCTCCGCCGGGTCAGCTTCCTCACTGTTGGCCTTGGTGAATTTGTCAAACTCCAAAGCCTGCAAATACCGCGGGTCCAAATCGCCCAGCGTTGTTGGGCTGCCCGACCAAGCCCCATAAATGCTGAACGATCGCGTTCGGACAATGTGTTTGTTGCGACGATGTTCGGGCGGGCACAACGACGCCGTCACATGCGTGTTTTCCATCATCTTGTAAAAGCGATCGCCGATCGTTCGGCGAACCAGATTTTCCGTTGATCCGCCGATCATGCCCACGTCGGGATCGTGGAATTGGCTGCACAACATCAACGCGAGAAACGTTTCGGTTTTGCCCAACCGCGATCCCGCCATGAAAAAGATGCGACGCACGCGAGGATCGTCCCAAGCGTCACAGATGCCTTCGACCCACGGGAAATCGACGTAGTTGAACGGTTGGCCTTTGTGATTGTGGGCGTGGTTGATGATCCAGTCCCACGAACGGACTTTTTGACGTGGGGCCCAGGTGTCGCACGTTCGATCGGACAGATGCAGGGCAAAGCCACCGCCGGGCAACGGATCGTCGGCATACTGCGGGAACGGGTTGATCGCTTCAGCCATGATCGATCATTCCTCACGCATCCGCGTGATCCGCCGGCAATAACCGGCCAACGTCCGCAGTGCGATGTCCAGCCGATCGTCGAGGTCGGTTTCGATTGTCGACCGGATCGATTCGTGATAACCCGGTTTCATCTCTTTGGGAATTCGCTTGAGCACACGTCGGGCTTCGGCAAACACCAGCGACAGGAACCGTTCGACGTCGTCGAGGTGCACGACGTCTTCGGTCGTTTTCTGGGCTTCGAATTCGGCGATGCGGGCTTTCGCTTCCCGCTCGCGAGCCTCAGCAATCAGCTTGCGGATCTTCCATTTTTCCAGCGTCGCCGCATCGACGTCACTGATGTCGGGGCCGGTCGGACGATTGATTTGTTGCCAGGTCAGGATTGCGACAACGTCGTAATCACCGTCGTCGGTTTTGCCGGGAGCACCCGCGGCAATCCAGTCCTTAACCGTATGTCGATTGACACCTAACGCTTCGGCAACTTCCGCCTGCGTCGATACGAATCTCGGGGTGTCCTCGCCATGTGCCTTCATTCATCCGCTTAAATGTCGACAATCTCGCTCGGCTCGATGTCGTGCCGTTCGACATTGACGAATCCGGTGTCGAACGTTTTGAACTTGTCTGCGGCATACTCAATACGGAACAACGCCTCATGCGTGCCGGGATCCAGCGTTTCGGTTTCGCTCGATGGCGGATCAAACACGGCCGTGTGGCTGCCGGGGCTGCCCTCGATTGGCATGCGGAACCCTTTGACCCCCGACGGCTGACGAAACGACACAACGAGTTTGTACGTGCTCAAGTCGGCATTGGGATCGGCCATGCCGGTTTGGTCAATGGTGATCTGTGTCGGATCGCTGGTGTAATCATCACCCTGATAAACAAACAACGTCGTCGTGCCATCAAAGGTTTCCTGTTGTTGCAGTGAAAGGCGAACGCCTGAAATCTGTCGGACGACCTCACTAGCGATGGTCGCTTCATTGGGTGTTGACATCGTCGTTGGGGCCGCTGCATAAGCCGACGCCATTTGAACCAACAGCAAACGATTGCCACCCGAGTCGGCCAAGATCAAGTAAACGCCATCAGATTCCTGCTGGACCAAGATGCGTTCATCACAGGGATGCACGCCGATCACGGGAGCAATTAAATCGGCGTGCCATTGTTCACCGGTCCAGTGATGCAGGTGAAACCCCGTGTTGTCTTGAGCAGAGAACACCACGTCACGACCCACGT
>JBCCJB010000143.1:0-8977 GCA_039028015.1 Planctomycetota bacterium | reverse complement strand
GGTCGGCTAGCGATATGACTTCACCGCTATCGAGGGCTCGGTCATAGATACGGACTGAATCGAGGCCACCTCCGAAAAAGCGATCTGGGTCGAGGTCTTCGCGTCCGCCAAGGTAGAGGTCAGTTGTTGGATTGAAAGTGTCGCCACCGACACTGCTATCGGATGCCGCTAGAGTGCCATCGATATAAATCCGTGCACCGTTGGTCGCGTCGACGGTCAGTGTGTAGTTGTGCCACTGTCCCGAATTGATATAGCTGGCACCGGCAATGTCCAGCGCGGTCGTGCTCAGCGTGTCGTTGCTGTCGCCAAACGCGGTACGAAGCGTGTTTGGATTGGTCATCCCCGTTTCGGTGAACAGAATGTTCAGGGAATTTGTCGCTGTCGGGGAACCGTGACTGTAGAGGTACTGAAATGACGATCCTGAGTTGTCGTCGACTTTGAAGTCAAAGCTGACGGTGAACTCGTTGGCATACGCGAAGTCAGGAACCAACACATAGTCGTCGACTTCGTCAAAGAACAATGCATTGCCAAAGTTCCCGGCGACGGTGGTGGTCCCTACGATGCTGCTTGCATCGTTCCCACCGACCGAATCAATTCCATTACCAGCTAGTCCATAAAAATGCGTGAGCCCTGTCTGCCCGTCATCGATCATGTAGTCAAACGAGTCGCTACCCGAGAATCCACCGCTGGGAGTGTATGTGAACGAGCCGCTGCCGTTGTCGACTAGGATTCCATTGGCGACATCGGTGGTATCGATCACCTGGGGAGTCCCGCCATCGGAATCTGAATCATTGGCCAGTACGTTGACCGTCGTACCAGAGGATGTCGTGCCATAGGAATCGTCGGCGGCGGTTGGCCAGCTATTCGGGACCGGCGCGCTTTGCACGGTAACGCTGTAGTCTTCCCATTCACCCCAAGTGCTGCCGCCGTCTGGATTTGGTGGCGATTGATAACTCACACCGATCCGCATCCGTGTCGTCCCAACCGTCGCATCGTTTGGTGCCGTAATGGTGACCGAGTGCGGACCGGGCGAAACGGTGCTGGTTACGATGACATATTCTTCGCCGGCATCGTCGAAATCGCCATCTTGATTCCAGTCGAACCAAGCCGTGACGTCGTTGTCATCATCCTCAACGATGGTCACCGATAAGGTGTTGCTTTCGCCAACGGTGATGGTTGCGAATTGAGACGTGTAGTCACCGTAAGCGTTCGAGTCCCGGCCGGTCGTATTGTTGATTCCCGCGAAGGTGACATTAGTGATATAATCATAGGTGTTATCGCTGCCACCTGGATCGCTGTAAGTTGGCGTTCCGCCTCCGCCACCACCGGTTGATCCTCCGCCCAATGCGAATAATGCGGCAACGTCATCGGAGGCGAGGGCTCGGGTGTATAACCGAACGTCATCGAGCTTTCCGTCATAATCACTTGAAGTGGTTCCACCAACAAGGAACGGTTCGGTTGAGGTGACCGTTCCGACTGCTTGCGTCGAAGCGGTATTGGCGACGCCATCGACGTAGGTTTGAAAGGTATCACCGCTTCGGATAGCAACGACGTGATGCCAGTTTCCGTCATTGATAAAGCCACCGGTGTATTGGTTAGCAACGATTCCTGAATCGCCATCGACGAGGAACTGCAGATTGCCACTGCTTGTTTTGGCGACGTAGAATCCATTGCCAACGGAATACTGGCCGACTAGTTGTTCGATGCCAGCCGAGTCGGTCGAGTTGTACCAGAACGCAACAGTGAAATCGCCGCTGATATCAAGCGAAGGAGCATCCGGGACGGAAATGAGGGACTCGTCGCCTGTGTCCGCAGTAAAATCTAAAGAATAGTTGCCAACTGCAGCGTCACCGTCCCAGGCAGCCCCATTTACCAGAGTTCCATCGTTGTTGTTTGAACTTGAATCGTTAGCTGTGCTGCCACTGTTTTCTTCAAACTCCAGGTGAATGGCGAGGTTAGAAGTGATATCCGCGGTATTGGTGTAAAGCGCCGCAGCTTCAGCACTGTTGAGCGCTCGACTGTAGACACGGCCATCATCAAGGAATCCGTCAAAATGGTTGGAGAAGCTCGAAGTATTGAACCGGTCGACACCCCAACCGACGAAGTCGATGTTGCTGACATCGTCCATGAACCGGTTCGTCGACGAATTGCCATCGGTGTAGCTCAATGATTGCTCAACACCGTTGACGAACAGTGAGTTGCCGGCACTGTCGACGGTGACTACCACGTGGTTCCATTCACCGGCATTGAGGTTGGTCGCGGTTGTGGTGGCATCGATGTAATCGGTGGTGCCTTCGCTTACGTAAAATTGGAACTCATCACCGTTCTTGATCAAGGCAACCCGGGAATCGCCGTCGCCGCTGTCGCCCGCCTGAAAGATGACCTGCTGGCCAGAGGTCGAGTCGGCATAGACCCAGACCGAGATCGTACCTTCGGCAAGACTGTCGATTGCCGAAGCTGCTGTCGAAACATCGACGTAGTCGTTCAGTCCACCGAGTAGTAGCTTTCCCCCACCGATCTGATTGGTGGCCTCTGTTGTGTCGATTGAGGCTCCATTGGTCAGCGTTCCGTCGTAGTTGTTGCCGCTCACGTCACTCGCATCAACGTCGAACGTCTGATGGAGAAGCAGATCGCTAGTGATGTCGACAGTACTAACGAGCTCGTATGCCCCGATGTCTGGATTACTATCTCGTGTCGATCCGGTTTGATCGTTCGTTTGCGAGGAACCGGTTGCGGCATCGAAACCGATGCTAGAACTATCGATTGTATGGACGTAGGTTCCGCCAGTAGAAGTGAGTGAACTCAGTCCAGGATCGCTGCCAACGATGTCAGTGCCGCTGGCACCAGTAAATCCGCTGTTGTCCTCGATGATGTTGTAGCCACCGGTGAGGAAGTTGCCGTCGAGGTCATTACCACCGGATGCGGAGGTGTTGTCAGCGATGATGGAGTAGCTCGCGTTCAACGTTCCGCCGTTGACATGAATGCCGCCTCCCGGGCCCGACGTCGCTGTATTGTTTGCGATGGTGCTGTGAACAAGATTGATCGTTCCAGAATCAAGGTGGATTCCCGCACCGCCATCCGATGAGGTCGCCGTGTTTCCGCTGATGGTCACATTGGTCAGATTCGCGACACCGCCATCGATTGCGATCGCTCCGCCGCGCGTCGCGGAACCGCCAAACATGGCAACACGCGTGAGATTGATATCTCCGTCTGCCAGGATGTGACCACCCTTGAATGTGCTGGTGTTGTTCGAAAAGATCACATCAGTCGCAGTAAGTGTTCGACCCGAACTGACGAACACGCCCGCCCCCTGCGAACCACCGCTGTTCCCACCTGTGAGCGTCAAGTTTGAGACATTCAAAACGCCGCTCGCGCGAATCTCGATGATGCGATCCGAAATCGCGGAGGCATCAATGATCGTGGTCGTTGCCGAGTCACCTTGGATGGTGATGTCGGTGTTGATATCCAGATCGCCAAGCGCTGATCCATCATCATTGCCAGCGATATCAAGCGAGTAGGTACCAGCACCAAGGATGATGGTGTCCGCGCCGGACGTGTTGTTGGCCGCGATGATCGCTTCGCGCAATGAGATACCAGCCCCGCCGGAACTGGCGATCAAGTTCGAGAGGCTGGACGTGTCGCCGTCGTTTTCATCATCGGTTGTCGTGACCGTGACGGTCGCCAGCGTGTCGTACCACGATGCTTGAGCCGCGTAGCCAAACGCAATCTCCGTCTGAACATCACCGACCGTGTATTCCAACAACCAGTCGCCATCGATTTCAGCATGACCGGTCGCGTCATCTGACGCCGCAACATCACAGTTGCACACTGCCGCCAACATCTCGATCAGATCTTGGCCTTGCTCAGTGGATGCCAAATCGCAGCCATAAATCAACAAGTCGGCATCGGCATCGAGCGCATGTCCCCATGATGCAATGTCGCCGGCATAGGATGCCGCCGAGTCCGATGTGAGCTGGACGTCGCCCAGCTGGATACCATTGCCATCGCCGTGCGAGACCAGATGAATGGCGTCGACGGATGTTAACTGCGACAGCGTTTGCGTGATGATTTCGATGCCGTCTTGTTCGGCTTCGATATTGATGACCAGCCACTGCGTGGCGGTATCGTCGCGTAAGTCGGCCAGCAACGTTTCGGCGTCCTCGACGCCCGCATCGACAAAAACGATTTCGATGGGCCTGGCCGGGTCCAACGTTTCAATCATCGCGACGGGATCAGCGAGGATCGATTCGGAGGAGGCTTCTGCGGCGGCGACCGACACGGCTTCGTCGGACGGAGTGGTCGAACCATTCGCATTGGCTTGACCAAGAAGCGCTGGGTCGCTGAAGTCGGTGTTCTGAAAGGCGTTGAGTGCTTGTTGCGCCGCGATGAGTTCGCCCTGCATTGCTTCGAGCAATTCCGGATCGGGCGTGAGGGCTTCGGCGCCTATCAGTCCTTCACCGGACAGCAGGATTCGCTCTTCCAATTGGAAGAAGTGAAAGTTGCGTTTGGGTTGATGTGACATGCGCGTGCCAGGAGGTGGGCAGGTGCGGGAAGGGCGAATGCAGAAATCGAACGAGAATTCACCTACTCGCTCTAAACGGCACAAATTTCCAAAGCCATGAATCTTGGGGATGCCACGCAAGTCGCGTGGACTTTGCCGGTTACTGGCAGCTTGCCGATTCTTCGGGCCACGACAGGGTGCATTCGTCACCGCGTGTCATTTCGATACCGTCGTTGCAATCCGGACGACCGAACGTCCGAAGACAAAGACACCTGCGCTTGTGCGCACCCGAACCGGACTCCGTCCGCATCCACCGCCCGCGGTGATGCGAGAGTCCGGGTCGATTGAAGTCCATCTCGAAGGAACGCATGCGACGTCGTTGGTTGCCCCGCCGAATGTCCTTGCAAGTCGCCCGTATTGGGCCTTGCGGGGGATTGCTGCGCCTATGCAATCAGCCGTTGTGTTCGACTTTCGGGTTCATCGCGTTGTCATTCCAGTTGCCAAAGGGGCTGGTGCTTCGGAATGGCTGCGCACGTCAGGTTGTTCGCGAAAATAAAACGAATTCGACATCGAGATGGCGATTGGCTTGGGCGTTACTGTTGCTGCACACGCTGGTCACACCAATGCGAATCGTGGCGCAAGATCAACTTGCGACGAAGGGCCAGATGGCAATGCCGGACCCATCGGGAATGCCAATCGCGGAACCGTCCGCTGTGGGCAATCCCGATGTCTTCGGGAAGGGCACCGACACGATCGCGGAGTTCCTGCGTCGGGCGAGTGCTTCAACGGCGCAGTTGATGATGCAAACCGAGGGTGACGGGTCAACGCAGCAACGATCCGAGTCAAATGATCCGCTGGACTTGGATGCCTCGGTGTCCAATGAGAGTGAATCCTCGACGTCCGATGTTGTTGAAGACACAATACCAACGCCGCAGCCTGATGCGTCATCGACACCATCACTCGATCATCCCGTCGATCGCGCCACGACCGCCGTGCGTTCGCGATGGTGGAAACCGTACACCGATCAACCGCTGTTGACCGAGGCATCCACGCAAACGGTCGCGATTGACCTGCCCCTGGTGGTGACGCAGGCAATCCAGCAAAGTCCGCGCATCACGGCACTCTCGCGACGCACCTCAATCGCTTACGAACAGATCATTCAGCAAGATGCTGTTTTTGATACGTCGGTGTTGATGCAGTCGGGCGTCGGACGTGTCAATGATCCCGTTGGCAACACGTTGACCACGGGCGGGCCACCACGGCTGATTCAAGATGACTTTTCAGCATCGGCGGGGATTCAAAAACGATCCCGACGTGGTGCCTTGGTCGATCTTTCGCAAGAGATTGGAACGCTTACCAGCAACAGTCAATTCTTTGATCCGCTTCGTCAAGGTAACTCACGGCTCAGTTTGTCGATCACGCAACCGATGCTGGCCGGTGCGGGTCGCGCGTACAACACACGATTGATCACTCAGGCATCAATTGATTCGCGAATCGCGTGGGCGGAGTTGCGTTCTGAGCTGGAGCAGCAACTCGTTGACACACAAACGGCTTTTTGGCGGCTGTACGAAAGACGGTGCCAATTGGTCCAACAGCGTGATTTGATTCGCCGTGGATCTCACTTGGGCGACATCATCGAAGCACGAATGGACTTTGATGCGGGGCCACTGCACCAGGTCAAAGTGCGGCGGCGATTGTCGGACCATCTTGATCGTGAGATTGAGCTGAAAGCACAGATTCGACGATCTCAGATTCAGCTGCAAACGCTCTTGGGCGGCGATGTGTTTGGGTTGTCGAGTCCGCTAACCGTCATGCCCCAATCGGTGATGTCCTCAGCGGGCACGGAAGGTCCCAATGAAGGTTGGCGTTCTGATGGGTTGGAGTTTATTCCCATTGCCGATTCAGAGATTCCGCCCAGCATGTTGGGTTTGCCAACTGCGATCGGGTCTTCAGCGATGCTGGTCGACGATCAGGGATGGGCGCTGCGGGATGCTTTGGTGCGTGGTCTGGAGAATCGGCCAGATGTTCGTGCCGCCACCGAACAGTTGTCGGCCGCTGGACTCTCCGTCCGCGTCACTCGCAACGAGTTGCAGCCGCGGCTTGATGCGGTCATTGATGCGTATCTGGCGGGACTCAATGGCAACAACAACTTCTTCCGTTCTTTTGGGGACCAGTTCAGCGCCGGCGGTCCAGGTATTTCAGCAACGTTGCAATACGAGTTGCCTTGGGGGAATCGTGCCGCACGTAGTCGCCATCGCGAAGCGAAATACCTGTATCAGCAACGTGCCGAAGAGCTGCGGCAAACATTGTTGGACGCGCGAGGCGAAATTGAGGCGGCGATGGTCAGCGTGGATGAATCGCGTCAGCTTCGCGATCGTCGTTGGACGACTTTGGTCGCAGCCATTGAAGAAGAGCAAATCGCCACGCAACGTTTTGCGGTCCTGGCCGGTGAAGCGTCGACGTTGGCGGTGATGCTGGAAGATTTGTTGGAAACGCAAACCCGACGCACCGCGGCTGAACAAGCGCTCGTGACCGCTGAGGTCAATTTGATCTTGTCGTTGGTTCAGTTGCAGCGGGCGATGGGAACGCTACTAACCCGCGAAAGTGTCGAACCGATGCGTCCCGGTTGCTCAACCCACGTTGAAGTCATCACGTCGGGCCAAATGTGGCATGACGCGGCACCGTTTGCAGAGCTACCCGAACCCGCAGTGGTCAATGGTCACGTATCACAAGAACCGATCGAGCCAAACACGTCCGGTGCTGCTAGCGCGGAGGGATCATCCAAATCGTTTGGAATGCCCGACTCGTTGGGATTGATCAACGAGTCCAATTTAATTGACAGCGATCAGAGCCCGCCGACACCAAACAAACCCCAAGCTGAACCGCATTCAACTTGGATCACTCCGTTGATGACCCCGCAGGCCATGGAGGCCACGCGATGAACCAAGTCTGTCTCGTACTGATTCTGATTACGACGGCCAATGTTGGTGGAGCGTTGGCGCAAACGGTTGTGACGTCCACGGTGAGCATCCCCTCGGTCACCGATCCTGCACCACGCGGTGACGTGCCTGTGGGTCAGGATGTTCAGCGGCCATCGGATATGACGCCGATCCCGCCGCCGGTCGCTAGTGACGCAAGTCGCAGCCGTTCGCGAACCTATGAAGGTTTCACGACCGCTGCCAAAGACGTCATTATCAGCAGTGAAGAAATGGGTCGCATCGTTGCCATGCCAGTCGACGTCGGCATGCAAGTCAAGGCGGGTGATGTGATTGCCAAACTTGATGATGCGATCCAATCGGCAGCTGTGCATGTTGCTCGCATTAGGGCGTCCATGCGTGGTGAACAAATGGCCGCGATCGCCAGCCGCGATTCCCAAGCCAAACGTGTTGAGACGTTTCGTGGTTTGGCCCGTCAACACATGGCCGGACCTGATGAATTGACACGCGCGGAGTTGGAACTTGCGATCGCGGAGGCTCGTGTGGCGACGTCACGTGAGGAGCAAACCTTACAACAAGCTGAGCTGGAGCGATTGGAAATGCAATGGCGGCGACGCACGCTCACCGCGCCGTTCGCAGCAGTGGTGGCGGAACGTTTCTTGACCGACGGAGGCACCATTATCCCCGGCAACGCGGCGGTGGTGCGATTGCTGCAGACTGATGTGCTGCATGGCACGTTTAATGTGCCTGCGTCGGATTTGGATGTGATGTCGGTCGGCCAACAAGTGCAGCTCTACTTACGTGCGGGACGTCAGACGGTTTCGGCCACGATCGATGCCATCGCACCCATGATTGACGCGGAGAGCGGAACCGTGGAAGTCCGAGTTGCGATTGATAACCGTGATGGGGATTTGCAGCCGGGTGACCGGTGCACCATGCGCGTGCAGGTGGAGACAAGATTGTCTCGCGAAGTGCGGGCGATTCGCCGCGAAAGTGAGGTCACACGATGAACGCATCATTCACGCCCTCGCCGGAGGCGCTCACGCAATTGGATGCCGCGGAATCAATCGTCGCCGGATTGGTAGCGACCGAGAATTCCATTGCCGCGTTGGGTATTGATTCATCGGATTCTGAGGCCACTCAGGTGACCCGAGTCGACGGAGAGCCTGGTCACGTTGGGCCAGTCGATGATCCCGTCGGCACGGACAATCTCGTTGAAAGCGATGTGGTGATTCACGATGTGGATTGGCATCGTCTATTTGCCACCGTGGCGATTGCGGAGTCGTCGATCGTTGCCGCGGGTAATGTGTTGCAGCAGTTTGCAACCTGGTTCCCGGATCACACGATCCGGATTGCTTGGGGTCGACTGACGAGGCGAGCCCACGATGCGACCGCTGATCCGGAATCGGATGCGACAAGCGACACGCGGCAGGACGTCACGAACGAGACAGTTTCTGAAGAACCGGTTGAGTCGTCACGTGAGACCACCGGTGGTCGGAGATTCCACACCCATCACATCCACTGCTGCAGCTGAGTCATC
>JBCCJB010000142.1:0-8978 GCA_039028015.1 Planctomycetota bacterium | reverse complement strand
GCTGCGACTCAGAACCCTAAATTTAAAGGTAGAAGAAGCACTAGGATTTCAATGCGAAGTTAAGGCCCGAGGATTCGCGCCAACGGCTCATTGCTCGCTGTCATTGATTTTTCGAATAGGCGCTGCTTGTCTATTCGCTGTTTGCTGCTGCCTGCAGATCAAGACCCGTTTGCTGGCAAACATACCGCTGGAATTGAAAGATTCTCTCTTCACGAATGCCAATGACGCCCCGATGCGGGCTACGCGAAATTCCAAGCTGCTGTGCCTCATAGATTGATCGATCCTCGTTGAAAATCTTCTTCGTCAATCGTCCCGCCGCCCACCAATTTGCCCAGCGGATCGCCAAACGCTCTGGACGACGCGTTCGTGGCCATAATGGAAAAACTCGCATCATCACGTGACAGGTTTGGGGTCCCGTCGGACGTGTTGAGACAACGAAATTAAGGGTATCGTTGCAGACAAAAACAAGATTGGGATGGAAGTGAAGATGCCAGTAACCATCGATGGGATCGCCACCCAAAAGCCGGCACACCCTCAACGCCCGAGCTTGAAGGACGCCATCGTCGGAGTACCGCAACATTGTGTAACGATCGGTTAGTTCGTGCGTCGCATTTTCTTCGGCCGGTAACTGACCTCCCATCCAATCAGGATGCACCTCGGCAACGTGATACGATTCCAATGTGTTTTCGATCACCACCTTCCAGTTGCAAGCAGCGTCAAAATCCCAGTTGAACGCTCGGGACCAGTTCGGAGAACCGAATCGTTCTTCGATCATGTCAAAGTACGGTGCCAACCACGATTGCAATGATGGGCCGTTGGGATCAAGCGACGCAAACAACAAATCCCCGCAACGCGACAGCCGTACGGTCACCAGTTGAGCGTTTTCGCGATCCCAGGGTCGAAATGCTTTTGGCTCGGGGATCTTGGACGCCCGCCCATCCTCTTTGAATTGCCAGCCGTGGTACTGACACTTGAGTTCTTTTGCATGACCATCGGCCTGACACGTCAACATCGTATGACGGTGCGGGCAGATATTCACGAACGCCACAAATCGTCCGTCAAAGTTTCGCACCAGCACCGGTGTGCCAAAGAGCTCTATGGTGATGAAGTCACCCGGCGACGCCAGTTGTGACGTGGTCGCGATGAACTGCCAGCTGGGACGAAAGAGCCGCTCTTGTTCCGCCTCGTGTTGTGACGGATCAGCGTAGTGCTCGGGGCGTAGCAGATGCGTCAAACGCTGGCGATGGACAAACATGACACGGGGAGCGTAGCACGCGACCGGCGATCATCTTCAATCGCCATATCAAACCAATGTCGAATTGACGCACGAAATCAGCGTCGGTCATACAACTAGGCGCGTTCATTCCAGTCGTGCTGTTTGTTCGGGCACGGACACGGCACCCTTAAGTCACCAGTTAACGCCGTCCTGAGGCGTGATGACCGCGGGTGGAGTCACAGGATTCTCCGGCATGAGAACACTCGGCGGCAACGTCTCAATCTCCGGTGCGATCATTTGTCTTGGATCTTCAATGACGACCGGTGGCGGAAGTTCGATCTGCGACCCCTCGTAGGGCAAGCTTGGATCAGCCTCCGATAGCACAGGCCCATCAAGTTGTTCAATTTGCGAATCGGGCGTGTCCGAACTTTCGCCCGAAGCCAAGGTCAACTCGGAGTCACCACCTCGATCAAGCAGCGGATTCAAATCCAAATTCAGCTGATCGCGAATCCATCCAATCCAGTGCGGTCGCGTCTCAATCATCAACAACGATTGCATTTGTGCGTAAAGCAAATCGTCCTGTTCACCCATGCGAAGTTTGGCTTTGACCAAGTTGCCCAGGTAGAGCGGATTGGACGGATTCATCACCGAGGCGCGACGATAAAGCTCGATCGCTTCGTCCATACGCCCACCAGCCTCAAGCGTCATTCCCAAGTTGTTCACCGGCGTCGCGTCTTCGGGCAAGAACTCAGACGCGGCATCGAAATGCGACGCGGCCAAGGCGAGCTGATGTTGTTCGTAGAAAATGAGCCCCAGGTTGTTGTGAGCGCGACCGTTGGTGGGATCCAAATCGATCGCCTGCTGAAACAGCGACATCGCGCTCGTGACGTCACCGGCTTGATACGCCGCGATCGCTTTTGTCATCGTTGCTTCGCTGCGGCGATGAACGCGTTGCTGCGCGGATGTCTGGTGACCGGCCCGAATCACATCCAGTTCGCCCTTGCGATGGAACCGAATGCAGCCGACGGGAAAAACCAGTCCACAAATGACGAGCACACGGAACATCATCCCGTGAAACACGATTGCCATCGTCTGTCGCGTTGTCCATCGCCGCACCATTGATGCTGCGAGGATGGAACAACGGGGCAAGTTCATGGGCGCAGCGCGATGGAGTCGGTCCTTTGAACGGATGGCGAGTCGCTTATCGGGGAATAGATCATTTGGGTCAAGGTCAACCGAGCATCCCAACGCTCACCGGCCGCGTTCACCGCCTGAGTTCGACCGCGAACGGGTGCTCTCGACGTGATGGTGAGATCGCGAACCGTCATCCCGTTTTTCTCATCGGCTAATGCCTTGGCGAAATGGGTGATCTCCGAAAGTGAAACATCATCGATCACAATCAGGGTGGGCCGAATCTGATAGCGGGTTTGTCCGATGCGAATCACCGACTGCGGATCAACACGCAAAATCGAATCATCGGCGATATCAGCCTCCGCTGCGGCCGCTTGCACGCGTCGAGTGATCCGGTCAGGCGGTTCGATGTCCAGCGAGGCGATCCGAGGCTGATCGCCGATTCGCTTGATTTCGTCGGTCAACTGGCGGACGTCACGCAAATCCTGCAGGGCGTTTTGCGATGCGCGCGATGCTCGTGACCAGCGGCCGGCCGAAAAAACGAGGACTAGGAAAACGGCTACGATCAAAACCGTGATGGTCAACCAAGCTGGAATCGCACGATTCATTCCAGTCCGCCTTTCATTCCAGTCGGCCTCTAAATCGAGCCTGGATGCCGCCACGAACACGCGTCGTCGATGGGGGAGCGACCGAAAGTCCTGCCGCAGACAAGGCCGCCGCCGTTTCGGCCGCGTCTTCGGCACGTTCAAGCTGGACATCAAGAACGTATCGACCGTCTTCGACTCGCAGCTCATCGATATCAAGTGAAATCGAATCGGGAACGGCTTCTAAAACGGCCTCCAAAACGGCGGTGGCCGATGAGGGAACGGCCACGTCTCGCCGATCCACGCCACCACGTTGTCCGATCAAACGCGTGTGCTCGCTGCGAATCCGGCGAATCACGGCCGCTGGGACACGGACGCCCGGAAAGGTCTCTCGAAAGATCCGAGTGATTTCATCTTGCGATCGCTCGACCAATCGCTCTTGACGCCAGGCGCGAACATTCATCGCCACGGTGATCGCCAATATTGCCACCGCAATTGCAAGTAAACCACGTCGCAATGACACGGCGACACGTCGTAGTGGATCCGCCGCAGCCAATCGCCCACGACGAAGATCAAACCAGGGCGTGACCCGATTGGACAGAATCTCCAGGGCGGCCGATCGCCGGACACGCTCAGTCGAGTCAACCGTGGGGGCAAATGCGTCATCAATGCTGGCTTCTTCCCAACGCAGTTTGTCTCCCACGCGTCGATGGCGAAAAGACTCGCTGCGGTACATGGCCTTGATCGCCAGCCATTCCTCTGTGATCCGATCAGGATCGTTTTCGAATCGGGTCCATTGCCGAGCCACACCATCGTCAACAAAGACCAGATCGACCATCGTGTCGTGATCGTCGTCGACGATCCACAGCAATTGCGATGCATCATCGTCATCGAGATACTGAGCAATCATCAACGAATCACAAACGATTCGTTGAACCAAAACGCTGTGCTCCTCAAGCGCATCAACCAGCGTTGCGGATGGCTGGATTTCAGTGACCAGCACCATCGCACCATCCGGTTGTTGCAGGCAGGCCAATTCAATTGACTCCGCATCAATGGGCAACACATCTTCGACGGCATAGCGGACCATCTCGGTTGTCATACGCCCGGTTGTGAGATCGTCAACTTCAGATCGATCAAGTCGCACGAGTGAGGTTTGCGACGGAGGCACACAGAACAAAACCGATTCGACACCCCGATCGTTGGCTTCAATCGCGATTTGCTCGGCCCATCTGGAAACGCTCTGATCACCGCGTGGCAACTGAACCATATCGTTGAGATCCGGTCCTGCCTGCATGGTCACATGATCCTCACTTACCATGCGGATCAGTGCCGACGAACGAGCGTTCATGTCCAATGAAAATCGAGGCGATGCGTTTCAACTGAATGAGCGTCAAAAACCATTGAGCATCTCCAACTCATCTTCAATCGATAAATCAGATTCGGTCTCAAACCCAAAGTCACCTCTTTCGGTCGCCGATGTGCGACTTGGTGTTTTGATGGCGTTGTCGTCGACCAATTCGATTTCATCATCGGTTGAAGCGTCGATCGCACGCGTCAACGTTTGGTTTTGCCCAACCCGCAACGTGACCGGTTGCCCGTCAAATCGAAAATCAACACGGTCAGATCTGATTTGCTCCACATGAACCTGCACACCCGCGCGATTCACGATCTCACCCTCATAATGAAAGGTTAACGATCCGCTTGGATCAGTCGCAATTGCCATGCTTTGCCCGGGTTCGATGACCGTTCCCACCAGACGCCACCCCAGTCGCTCCATCGGCGTCGGTGCACGCGTTGCGATTGGCTTCGCGGCTTGCATGGGTTGCGGTGCGACAACGACGGTTGGCTTCCGAAACCCGCCTTGCCATGACCGCGCCAGATAGACCGTGGAATCCGATTCGGTATCCAACGACGACCGATCTGTTACTCGTGTTCGAGGTCTGGTTGTGCTGGAGAAGTCACTTGTGGGTAGCGGCCACAGCGCCCAAGCGATCGATAACCCAACCATGCCGATACAAGACGCACTAATCAATCGAAGTCCGAGTCGAACCCTCGACTCGTGATCGGTGACCCAGTCAAACCACGTTTCGTTTGACGGTGATTCAGCGGCCATCATCGAGCCTTTCGCTGGAGAGGTCAGCATCACCGCCTTCGCCACCTTCGCGTCCATCGGCTCCAAGACTGATCACTTCAAACGGACCCGATGTGCCAGGCAAAATGTACTCGTAGGGATTACCCCAAGGATCTTCCGGCAGTTTCTTGATAAAGCCATCGGGAAATCGATCGGTTCCCGAGGCCAAAATTGCGAGTCCTTCTTCATAGCTGGGATATCGCGACTGGTCGGCGTAAAACGATTCCAACGCGCTGACAATCGTCGCAATCTCAGCCCGAGCCGCGTTTTGCTTGCTGGCAATCAAATAGCTTCGCGTTTGCACGGCGACCAAACTGCTCAACAATCCAATGATCACCATCACAACGATCAATTCGACAAGCGAAAAACCTCGCCGACGATGCCGAAGGCAAACCCGTCGTGCCTTCAGTGTTTTCATTCGATTAGCGATTGCACTCATACCATTTGACCCGCCTGCAAGATCGGCAAAATTGTTGCCACCAACAAAAAACCCACCAACACCGCCATGACCAGAATCAGCATTGGTTCCATCAACGCCGTCATTCGCGTCGAGGCGAGTTGGACTTGATGATTGTAGTCATCACCCAGTCGCGTCAGCATCGAATCAAGTTGACCACTGTCTTGTCCGACCGAAAACACACGAACGGCGAGCGGCGGAAACAGACCCGAGGCGGCCAATGACGCGGCCATATCGCGGCCGGCGGTCAAATCGCCATGACAGCGATTGAGTATGTCTTGCATGAACGTGTTGGTGGTTGAACGCGAGGCCAATTCGACGGCTTGATCCAGCGGAATGCCACTTCGAAGCAGCAACCCAATGATCATCGACACCCGTGCAACCAATTGTTTGACCAAAACGGGTCCGACCAGTGGCAATCGCAGAACCAAACGATGCCAAAATCGCCGTCCAGCGGGTCGTCGCAAGGCCAATGAGACAACGATGGCCAACCCAACAACGACAACCAATATCTTGATCCCGTGCTGGACCAAAACTTGCGACATCGCCTGAGCCACTCGAGTCGGCCAGGGAATCTCATCCAACGTTTCGCGTAGATTTTCTAGCAGCGGCGGCAGCACGCCCGTCATCAAAAATATCATCGCCGCCAATCCGAAACACAGCAAAAAAATCGGATACATCAATGCGGTCATGACTTTATCGCCAAACTCAGCCAATCGCTGCCGAAATTCAGCCAACTCTTCCAAAACCACTTCGAGCGTTCCGGCGTTCTCTCCGACTTCAACCAATCGGATCGAAGCGGGATCGTAAATCTGGGGCTGGTCCCTCATCGACTCTGCCAACGATCGCCCCGCCAAAACTTCCGCATCCAATCGCGTGAGCGAATCGCGTAGGGCACCCTTGTACTGCGATGCGAGCGTTTGCAACGCGTCATCAAGCGATATCCCGGCTCGCAGCAACATCGATAACTCATGGGCCGCACCGGCCCACTGTGAACGAGCTCGAGCGGCACCCCACCACGACGTTGATCGTGCCCAAAGTGATGATTGGACGGGTTTGATCTGGGCCACCCGAACACCAGCGGCACGCAATTGGTCTCGGCCCGCACGGGGTGATGATGCCGCGACGGTGCCGCGAGCACGTGTTCCGCTCGCATCGGTGCCAACATAAGCGTAAATCGGCATTAGGTTTCCGCGGCGGTGTTGATCACCCGAGCGACCTCATCTCGTGTGGTCACGCCCGATTGAATTTTGCGTTCGCCATCACTCGCCAATAGCATCATGCCCGCCGCGACGGCCGATTGCCGAATCTGTGATGCTCCATCTCGTGCCTGGACATGCTGACGGATCGTTTCATCAACCACCAACAATTCAAACAGACCACGTCGGCCGCGAAAACCACCGCCTCGGCACGTCGCACATCCCACCGGGGATGCAGTGCCGTCGTCGTGGATTGTTTTGCAATCATCACACAACGTACGAACAAGCCGTTGGGCCAGAGAAGCCACCAGCGTGCTGGCAACCAAATAGGGTTCCACTCCCAAATCCAACAATCGTGTCACCGCGCTGGCGGCATCATTGGTGTGCAGCGTGCTGAATACCAGGTGCCCCGTTTGTGAGGCTTGAATCGCCATCGCGGCGGTCTCCGGATCGCGGATCTCACCCACCATGATGACGTCGGGATCTTGCCGCAACAAACTCCGCATCCCCGACGCAAATGTGAGTCCTTTCTTTTCGTTAATCTGAGTTTGGCTGATCCCGTCCAGTTGATATTCAATCGGATCTTCCAGCGTCAGGATGTTGGTCTGCTTTGAATTGAGTGATTGCAACGCACCGTAAAGCGTGGTGCTCTTTCCGGAACCCGTCGGCCCGGTGACAAGAATCAGGCCATGGTCGACCGCAATGAGTTCCTTCCAACGCTCGTGCGTTTTCTGGGGCATTCCCAAATCATCCAGCGTGTACAGCCGCGCGGACTTGTCCAACAGACGAATGACAATCCGTTCATTGTGGCTGGTCGGTAACGACGCGATTCGCAAATCAACGATTCGTTGGCCGAGCTGCACGGTGGCGCGGCCGTCCTGAGGCAAACGCTTTTCAGCGATGTTCATACGGCCGAGCACTTTGATCCGCGTCAGCACCTCTTCTTGCATCGACTTGGGAATTTCCAAGGTGTCAAAGAGGACACCATCAATGCGCTGTCGTATCTGCAGTCGATCCTCGTAAGGCTGCACGTGGATGTCCGAAGCTCCCGCGACAACAGCGTCAAAGAGCATCTGACTGACAAGCCGAATGACCGGAGCACGCGTGTCCGTGTCCAGCAAATCCTCTCGATCAGCTAGAACGATCACTTCGTCCCGAGAATCGCCCGTGATCGAATCAAGCACGCCACCGGCATCGCCACCTCGGTCGGCATAGGCCTCATCAATCAGAGCCGCAATGGCGGGTGGCGATGCCACGAGCGGTCGCACCGGTCGTCCTAATTTGCGTCCAATGATATCACGCTGTTGCCAGGATTCCGGCTTACCGATGGCGAGCCACATCTGCGAAGGATCCTCGGCCTCAGCAGAACGCACACCAATGATTTGATGTTGTCGCGCGTGGGCAATGGGAATCGTCGACAAAAACTGATCATCAGCTCGGTAACTCGACAAGTCATCGCAGACAGTCTTTCCCAAGGTCGCCGCCCATTGGTCGAGATCCGTCATGTCGCACAATTTCCACCTTGAACCAGCACACAAACAACTTGACTCATCGGAGATTTTGAGCAAATCGGGTTTTCCATGATGTCATCAGTTTATCATCACAGTGCCACTCCACGAGCTCCAATCGCGATCGAGTCGAGTTACTTCCTATCGATCGCGGCTTCGTCTGGAATCCGAACAGCGTCGAATTTTCCACGGAAGATGGAAATACCGTGTAATTCTTGATCGCCGGCACCAAGGCAGGAAAAGACTCCGAGGTCAAGATTGCTGTGCCCGAGGGAGATCTGAACTTTGAGGAAATCGAAGGGCTGTCGGTAATCCGCCTGTCACGATTGATCGAGATGAAGATTGCGTGCGGCGCAAGTAACCTGCGAAGGACCCATCGCGACTTTGCCGACGTCGTCGAACTCATCGCAATTCGACATTTGGATGGCTCGTTCGCTCGCTTCTTGCACAAGTCGGTACGACCAACGTTTCGCGAGTTGTTGCGGAATGCGAAAGCAGGCGAGTAGAGCGTTCCACAAAATCACGTAGGACGGGAACTCTTGCCCGTCGAGTCGCAATCCCGAGTCCGTCATGAGTGAGCGACCTACGTCAATGTTCACAATGCTTTGGCGTGTTCTCGGCGACACCCGCGTGGCCCGAATCCAAATCACCAGAGCGTGAAGCACCGGTTGCTAGGTCAGACAGAATGATTGGACCTCCGGTGCTCCCAACTCCGAAACGTCGCGTCGTGGATGAGCAACCATAATTCG
>JBCCJB010000141.1:0-9003 GCA_039028015.1 Planctomycetota bacterium | reverse complement strand
GTTACGCACACGCGTTGCTTCCTTGTCGCGGGCGACTTGCAACATCGCATTGCAAAAGTCGCTTCCAATGACCTGCACCTGTGCGGGGGCGTCGTTGGCGATCGCGATGGCCAAGTCACCAGTGCCGCAACAGAGATCCAGGACGGGCAAATTAGGCTTCAAGTTGAGTTTTCGCACGGCCGCCCGCCGCCAAAGCATGTCAATGTTGAGCGAAAGCAGGTGATTCATCATGTCGTAACGCGGCGCGATCTGGCGGAACATTTCGCGAACACGGCGACCGCTTTTGTCGACCTGCTGGTTGGATGCGGCGTGCTGAGATGGAAGTACGGCGGGAATCGTAAGGTGTCCTAAGTGAGTAATGCGTTGCCGGTAAAACGGCCAAGTTGATTTGCAATCGCGATCGATTTGAACGTCTTGGATGAATTAAAAAATGATGCGAACGGTTTGGTCGATTTTGGGCTGCCCACTAATCTGATTGGGGCATGTGATTTCTTCAAACTCGAATGAAAAAGGCGAAATCAGCTCGCGCCACTATGTCATTTTGAGGTCGATTGGCCGAAAATGAAGTTGCTGAAGCCTGTCACTCACAAACCAGTTTCCAAGCGGGGATTGTGGCCCGCAAGCGAGAAGATTCGAAGCGTGCGCACCCTGTTGTTTGATATTGATGGAACGTTGTTAACGACGGCGGGTGGTGGGAATCGAGCATTTGCGAGGGCACTCGAGTGCGAATTCGGCGTGCCGGCCGCTGATGTCGCGATCAGCTTTTCCGGCCGCACGGACCGAAGTCTCCTGGGCGAATTGTTGCAACGCAACAACCTTCCGTTCACCGACACCGAATGCGGGCGATTGAGACGGGCTTACTTGCGTCACTTTGAACAAGAGCTCGGACGAACCGGTGGGACCGTATTGCCGGGTGTGGCCGCGTTGTTTTCGAGGCTGGCCGGTCACGACGAGATCAACTTGGCCGTGATGACCGGTAACTTTCCTGAGTCGGCGACTCGGAAATTGGAGCACTTCAACCTTCGTTCCCACGTGCAGTGGATCGTCGGAGGGGATCTGGACGAGGATCGCGACGATATGGCACGCCGTGCGGCGCTGCAAATTGAACGTCGGCACGGCACCGAGGGTCTTGCCGACATGATTGTGATTGGCGACACGCCTGCGGACATTCAGTGCGGTCATGCGATCGGGGCACGAGTCCTCGCCGTGGCGACGGGGACGCACACAATCGATCAGCTAGCCAAGCATGATCCGTGGCAGATCGCTGATGACTTATCGGACACAGGCCGCATCGTTGAGCTGCTGACCAGCTGAGGCACACATCGATCAAACGCGATCGTAGGCCAACGCGTCGTCAATCGCAGCCTGAAACTCGGTCTCGGAAAGTTCCAGCAAATCCCGCATGGTTTGAAGCTTCGATAGTTTGGTGCTGGACAGTTCGTTGTCACCCGCGGTCGCCGCTAAGAAGATGGCCTGCAGAGCCAATAACCGCTGCGATACCGTCCAGCGGGGTGACACGGTTGTGACGTAGTTTTCGAGCTCAACACCCAGATCACGAGCGACGCCACACAAACGCCCCAATTCCTCGCGGTTGATGGGGTATTCAAGCAGCAAATCCGAAATCGCCAACAGCGATTCGATCTCACTTTCGCTGATGTCGTCGTTTTCGAGCGTCACTAAAACGGCGGCACGAATGGCTTCGTCGCGAAACTGGCTCTCGCGGACTTTCTCGTGGGCATGCCTGTCCATTTCCAGCACGGTTGGATCCCACGTGGTCGTGCACGCATCGCACTGCACGAAGGGCTCGGCCGCGCTGATGGGGACCGTTGGGATGAAATACAACGTTAGGAAGGTCCGCCGACTCCGTAATCGGTGATTTTGAAGCGTGCCACACTGCGGACAGTAGAACTCACCGCGTTCCAGCGTCCGCGTGATGTTCATCGTGCTGATCAAGATCATTCAGGAAATTTCCCGTGATCGCTGGAACAATTCGATAGTCAATTCAGTGCGATAGCCGAAAAACGGGTTGTTGGAGTCGCTGAGCGGCAGGATTTGCTTGGCCGTCACCACGCAAACCCGTCACTCATCAACGCGTTTTAACAGTCCGCCGATGGCCCTGCTTCCCGTCGCCACGAACCGGGTCAGTGCCCCGCTGAACAACCAGCGACTGCTGTTTCAGCTCAATAATGATCAGCTGGCCATCCAGCGGCAATACGACCAGCTTTCCACGGGTCGACGCGTTCTGCGGCTGTCCGACGATCCCGCGGCGGCGTCGCGGGCGACCAATTTGCAGCGTGGCATAAGCCGCACCGATCAATTGGTACGAAACGCAAACGCCACCGAGGCGTATCACCAATCAACGGATGTGGCGTTGGACCGAGTCAATTCGGCGCTCATCAATGCTCGGGGAGCTGCCGTTGGTGCCGCCCAGAATGTGATTGGCGATGACGAACGTGAGGCGTACGCCGCCGAAGTGCGACAATTGCTGGAGTCAGTTGTTAGCGCGGGAAACTCGATGTTCAACGACCATCAACTACTCGGCGGTATCCTTCAGCCGGAATCGGCTTTGGAGCCTGATCGTGACACAGTCGTCTTCAACGGAACCACCGCGATTGGCCAAACCAAAGTTGGATTCGGTTCTGCAACACCGCTGACGGTTTCCGGTGATGAAGCACTTGGGGTGGCCGGCGTGTTTTTGGAAGGGAACTCGCTCAACGCGGTGTTGAACGAACAAACTCGCTTGGTCGACATGCGAGCCGGAATTGGCGTTCGGCCAGGCATCATTTCGATTTCGGACGGTGACAATCACGTTCAGCTCGACTTGAGCAACGCCGCGACGATCGGCGATATCGTTGATGTGTTGCGTGACGTGAAACTGGACGACCGCGAGCTCAACGTGCAATTAACGGGCGATGCGATTTCCATTCAGTACGCCGACGGTTTGCCCGGTACGATTGCCATTTCGGATCTACCCGGCGACCAACTCGCCGCTGACCTGCAGATCAGCAATCCAGACGGTTTTCGCACGCCACCGATTGTGGGCGATCGTCTGGCACCGCAGGTCACCACGGGAACGTCCGTGGCGGATTTGGCGGGAGGCGCCGGCATTGATTTGGCCAGCGGGATCGTCATTGATCGCGGTGACGAACGACATGTCATCGACATCAGTGATGCCGAAACCGTGGGTGATGTGCTGATTGCCATCAATCGATCCGGCGCGCAGGTCCAAGCGGAACTCGATCAAGCCCAGGGACGAATCAATCTGCGTGGCCTCGTGTCGGGCGTCGACTACAGCATTGGTGAAAACGGCGGTTCGACCGCGAGCGATTTGGGAATTCGGTCGGCAACCACCGCGACCCTTTTTGATCAGCTCAATCGGGATCGCGGTGTCTCGCTCAACCCTGATGGGCCGGACTTGGTGATTACCAAGTCGGATGGCGTCGAGATCGATTTGGAGCTGTCGGGCGTCCGAACCATTGACGAGTTCATCGCTCTGGTCGACAGCCATCCCAACAACGTGACCGGTCGGATCACGGTTGCCCTCAACAGTGTCGGCAATGGACTGGAAATCAGCGGTCCACCGGGACCGAACCCCATACGCGTGACGCAGCCGGGCGTCAGTGACGTCGGTGTTCATTTGGGCTTTATTGAGCCGGGAGAGAGCGTCGCCGAGGGTGTCACCGATGGAAGCTTTGCGGTGCTACGCGGACGTGATTACCGGCCCCTCGAGCCTGGCGGTGCGATCGACACGTTGCTGCGGTTGGAAGCAGCCATTCGCGACGCTGATATTGTCGAAATTGGACGTCTGCAAGATCGGCTTGACGATGACCTTGATCGCAGTTCGCGAACGCGCGGTCGCGTGGGAACATGGAACGCGACGGTCCGTGACCTCAAGGATGCGATCCAAGATGAAAACACGCTCTTGGAATCACAGCTGTCCGATGCGTTGGATGCCGATCTGGCGACGGTGATTAGTGAGCTCCAAGCACGCCAAGCCGCGATGGAAGCTTCGCTGCGTTTCATTGGTCAGACGGCCGGCCTGACGGTGCTGAATTTCCTGTAGAGCGTGCTCACGCGATGAATCGCCCCGGTAAATTTCGATGATTTGGGTTTATTTCGATTGTGCCGATCATCGCAGATCGCCGATACCAATATTGGACGAGTTTGTCCCGGATGCGATGGCGGCCATCGATCCGAATCGCATCCCCGCGTCGATGGAATGCTCACCATGCGGATCGACAGCCAACGCTTCGGCACGATCGAACTCAATTCGGACCAGTTGTTTTTGTTTCCGCACGGTTTGATTGGAATGGAACCACTGCATCAGTGGGCATTGATTCCGGATCCTCAGAACGAATGCGTCGCGTGGCTACAAAGCGCTGCCCGCGGAGATCGTGCGTTGGCCGTGATCAGCCCGCGAGCGTTCTTTCCCGATTATCGCGTGCACGTCGGCCGTCGCGATTTGGCCGGACTGCATCTCAAATCGGGAAGCGAAGTCTACGTGATGACCACCGTCGCAGGGCACGTCGGAAAGTTGACAACGAATCTGCGAGCGCCGCTGTTATTGAATTTGGATCGGCGTCTCGGCTGTCAAATCATCACCAACGACGATCGTCCCTTGCGGCAGCCGCTGTTGATCAATGGCGAAGCCGCAGCGCCGCTTGAATTGCCGGAAACGAACATCAAAGCCGCGTAGCCAATTTCAGGCGCCTTCCGCGACAGGCAATTCGTAACACGCGGCTTCTTTCGCGTTGCGAACGTAAAGCCGATTGCCGATCAGAACGGGATGGTTCCACGTCTTGCCTTCGATGGCTTCGAAGCGAGCTAATTCGTCGAGCTTGTCAGGGGTTGCTCGAAGCAGAATCACTTCGCCGCGTTCCGAAAGCACCAACAGTTGCTTTGCATCGGCCAGTAGCAAGACCTGCCCATTGCCATAGCGGCCACGCTTCCAATTTCGCGTTCCCGTTTCGATGTCAACGCTGGCGAAGATATTGCCATCAAAGCCGTAGAGGTGATCCTCCAGCCAAACGTAGTCATTGAAGTCAGGCTTGATTGCCCGCGATGTCCAGGCTTCAGCAACCTGCCACTGCCCGTCAACTTTTGAAACTTCAATCCGCTGCGTGCCAGTGCCCAGCGGCGTCGCGACAAGAACGCCGTCGTTAAGGACAAGTGGTTGAATCGATCGATAGTTGTCTGTCGCCCACGGATGAAACCACAGTTCCGATCCGTCCGCGTCAGATAAGAATTGCAATCCATCGTTTGTCATCATCAAGATGCCGGTGGTGCCTGCCATCGTCGCTAGTTGAGGCGAACTGTAGGTATGGTTGCCCGATGCGACAGACCAGGCAATGTCGCCGTTATCGCGGTCGTACGCGATAACACCGCGATCATCATCACCCCCGGCATGCACCACCACGGTGTCGCCAACGATCAAGGGCGATGAAGCCCATCCCCATTGCGGCGGATCGCGATTGGCATCCTCGCGTAGATTGCGTTGCCATCGCGCGTTCCCCGTCAATGCATCCAGAGCGGTTAATTGACCATCGGCTCCCATCGCGAACACGACCCCTTCACCAATGGTGGGCGTCGCGCGTGGTCCGGCACCCGCAACGGCTTCCCAGAAACGACCGGGATAGGTGTGCGTCCAGACAGTGGTGCCGGTATCGGCGTCCAAACAGACGACAGCCTCATCATCGCCTCGCTGTTCTTGAGTGAAAAGAAATCCAGCTGCGACCGTAAATGATGACCAGCCGGGACCGATCAAACGTTTCCAGATTTGCTGCGGTGGACTCTGTTCCCAATCAGTGGCTAAAGCAATTCCCGTCAGTCGGTTGTCTCGCTGCTTCCCACGAAAGTCAGACCATTGAGCGGTTTGACGCGACACAAGCGAAATTGATTCAGCTTCGATCGATTGTTCGCTGCCGTTCCCACCTTCGGTAAGCAAATCCGTTGACGATGGATCGTTTGTGGTTTGTTGTTCGAGCGATGCTAGGTAGAGGTCTTCATCGGTTGGGTTCCACCGCCAGGCAAACTCTGCGGAGAATTTGCCTGTGACGCCCTCCGAGCGAACCAAATCCCACGCTCCAAAACCAATCAAGCAACTCAAAAGAGCCACTGGCAAACGCGTCGTCGCTTGGCTGGCCAAGACGATCAGTGGCAGCGCAAACGCGATCAGTCCCACGGGCAATTGGTGGATCAATGTGCCCATCCCACGCATCGACGGATGGGCCAGCCCAATCGCGATGGCAGCGATGATGACCAGTCCCGCCACGCCGAGGAGTTTCTCTTTCACCGATGCCCGGCTGGCAAACGCAAACCAAACCACCAACAGACTGCCCAGTGCGGCAGGTCCCATGAACTGAAACATCAGGATGGGAAGCGGAGGGGATTCGAACAGCGACGGGCCCAAGCTAGCTGCCGCCATCAAAAACAAAATCACCGCCGCAGGCCACCATCGCAGGGTTGGCGAGACGGAGTCGGCACCATCTGGTTCACGGTTCAATGTTGTTTGCGGATTGGCATCGATGTTGGTCGGTGGGTTCTCAACATCTTTCCCTGAATCGATTGGATCCATATTCAGCACTCCTGATTCAGCTCGCAAAAATCGTTCGACGAAGACCGTCCCACCCGTATCGTATCGCCGTTGCTGGGAGATCGATATGCAGCATGGGATTGCCAAAGATTGAATCAAACGTCTCGGAAGCAGACGCAAACTGCGTCACTTGATTTCAGCGGAGCTATCGCGGGTTCATTGATCCGCGGAACGCAATTTTGTGCCTAAGCTGAGACCGGGCACCGCTGCAGAGGATCGGCATCGTTCAGCAGCGAATTGAGAGTGCCGCTTGGGCGGGCCACAGAGGTTAACTGGGCGTCCGGGTTTACGAGCCTGCTATCGATGATCGCTCAGAATGCAGATTGAGCGAAAGTATGCATCGTCAAAATAAGTCTCAGTGACCCCTACGGGACTCGAACCCGTGTTACCGCCGTGAAAGGGCGATGTCCTAGACCGCTAGACGAAGGGGCCGTCTTGCTCTTTCCTCACGCGACGTGCAAGAGGCGATCTGTGTTACGGCATGAAAACAAACATCAATCCGAACGTCAAGCCGGACCCGTCAGCTCGGATGGAGATCTACGTCGAAACGCCGCCTCATCCGGGATCAGAACGTCCGGCGATCAAACGCGTTCCGAATCGTTGGGTGATCGCGTCGAGGATTGACCGGCCTCATTGCTCCGTTGAATGGCATCGTAGACTTCTCGCCGGTGAACGGGCACCTCTCGTGGGGCTTCCACGCCGAGCCGCACTTTGTCACCACGAATCTCCACCACAACGATGCGAATGTCGTTGTCGATGACGATGCTTTCGTTCTTTTTTCGCGATAAAACCAACATGGTCCATTCCCTTTGAAGCCCGCTTGGTGATGCCACAGCGGTATCCCTGTCATTGCAACTGTACGACATATCCACGCGTGGTCAAGAAAAATGGTCTTGACAGCTTGAAGACGACAGCTCTTCGCACTTGTACTTCGACGCCGAAATCACGTCGAAAGATCGCGCCAAAACGAGTGAATCGTCAAATTGCTTGCAAATGAGCTCGGTCCTCACACGATTTCCGAGTCACGGCAGGCAGATTGTCGCGTGGGAAAATACCTGGAGTGTCCACTGCATTGGATTGACGCACAGCACGCATCAGTGAGGAAACGATTTGGCATCGATTTTCAATTTTCAGATTTATGTCTATGGGCCGGGTGGTCGTCCGATCCCCATCACAATGGAAAAGGCAGCGGCTGCGATGCAGGATTTCCCAGGTCTGTATTTCGAATGGGATGGATCGTTCACGTGGGCCGCTGCCGAGCCGCGTTGGCAGATCAGTGGCACGATCTATGACAACGGATCCGAAATTCAGTACGTCGATCTCCACGGACGATTGGAATCGGAGACCGCACGCGTTGTTGTCAAAGAAAAACTGATCGATTTGTTTTCGGCTTGGAATCTGATTGCTCCGGATTCCAACGGTCGCAAATCGGATCAGCAAGCGAGTCAATCAACGAAACCAGGACAGCATGATTGGGGCTTTCTGAACAAACATCTCGCGATCATGAGACTGCCTGATCAGCGATGGCAAGAACTGCAAACCTTTGAACAAGAATTGCTCGGATTGAACGACTAATCACGGTGAGAGCGCAACTACGGCTAAAACGTTGACTTCCGAGAGCTTTTACGCCGATGGCTTTATAGTGAATCATTCTTCCCCAATCATCAAATAAGAGGAAATTTAGAAACTCTAGATGGTTTCCGTCTGAATGCGGGCTCACTTCCAAAGTCCTGTGATGCAGTTTGCTCAGCGAATAGCCATTGTTTGGCATGCATAATGCACAAGTTCCCAGCGAAAGGCGTCCATGTCACTTGTGTTTGCTCCGCGAACCTGTTTCCGACACGGACATGCGTTTGAGTTTTCACTCTTTTTTCAGGAAGAAACCCATGTCGACGACTTTGCTAGCACAGCCGCCCCAACCGCTTGCTCAGACCCCAGTGGCTCCGACCAACTCTCAGAATGAGACGGTGGACGCTACGCCATCGGATCTTGAGGTGCTGCGTCGTGCTTACGCGATTCGTAGCAGCTGGACTGCAAATGAGCGAATCCATCGTCGTCGCGAAGCCGATCAGCGGTTCAATGATTTATTGGCCGCACTCGCGCTCCCTCAGGAAGCTGCATAGCGGAGATGCAGGGTCGTGTGGTATGAGATGGGCGCCAGCGTGCGTCCACGTGCCAGCGTCCATTTCTGACGGATTCTGATTCCCGGATCACGCGATGCGTCGTTCCACGGAATCAGGAATCCAGCTTGTGAAGTTCGCGGTCACACTCGTCGCCGCCCTTTTTGGAAATTGGCTGCTCTGGTCAGGTCATTTTGACAATGTCTTCCTCGTTTTGCTGGGGGCGACATCCTGCCTGTTCAGCCTGGTTGTGGCGTTACGGATGGGGATCGTTGATGAGGAGGGTGCTCC